>JAFSOM010000566.1 GCA_017447005.1 Oscillibacter sp. | reverse complement strand
GAGAATATAGGCGTCGTCAATGACGGCTTCCATCTTCTCGGTATCCGTGACCATATACGGCGTGACATAGCCGCGGTCGAACTGCATGCCTTCGACGACTTCGCTGTAGGTCTCGGCGGTCTTGGATTCCTCAATCGTGATGACGCCGTCAGCCGTGACTTTCTCCATGGCCTCGGCAATCAGATTGCCAATAGCCTCGTCGCCGGACGACACCGCGCCGACGCGGGCAATATCTTTGGAGCCGTCCACCTTGCGGGACTGCTTCTTAATCTCGGCGACGGCGGCCTCTACCGCTTTCGCCATACCCTTTTTGACAATCATCGGATTCGCGCCGGCGGCGAGATTCTTCAAGCCCTCGGCAATCATGGACTGCGCCAGCAACGTGGCGGTCGTGGTACCGTCGCCCGCGACATCGTTGGTCTTGGTGGAAACTTCCTTGACCAGTTGCGCGCCCATATTCTCAAACGGGTCGTCAAGTTCGATTTCCTTCGCAATCGTCACGCCGTCGTTGGTGATAAGCGGGGAGCCGTATTTCTTATCGAGTACCACGTTACGGCCCTTCGGCCCCAGCGTGATTTTGACGGTATCGGCCAGCGTATTGACGCCGATTTCCAGAGCTTTGCGGGCCTCTTCCCCGCGCTTGATGAGTTTAGCCATCTAGAATTACCTCCATACATATGCAAGCAATGTCCCCGTAAGGGAACGCGTTTTTATAACTTCCGGCGCGGGTTTCTTATTCGACAATGGCGAGAATGTCGTTCTGACGGACGACGACGTACTCGACCTCTTCCAGCGTGACTTTCGTGCCGGAGTACTGACTGGTGATGACTTTATCGCCGGGCTTTACGGTCATGGTGACTTCCTTGCCGTCGACCATGCCGCCGGGGCCTACGGAGATGACTTCCGCCACGGACGGCTTTTCTTTCGCGGAGCCGGTCAGGATGATTCCGCCTTTGGTGGTCTCTTCGGTCTCAACCATCTTCAAAATCACGCGGTCAGCCAGCGGTGTGAGTTTCATAAAAGGTTCCTCCCTTTAGTAAATTTGTGTGGAGTTAGCGCTCTTGCCCTTTGAGCGCTAACGTTGATATGATAATACAGTTACAGGGAATTTGTAAGGGGAAATTTTCACAAAAGTTATGAAAATTTTGCCTGTATTTTGCGTAACTTGGACGAATCCGGCGCGTTCCATTCGGCGCGGACGCCCTCAAAAACGGCGGACATAGCGCGAAACGGCGTCAGCGTTCCGAAAGAACCGCCAAACGGCGCTTTGCGTTCGACATGGAAATCAAGGCCAGACGCGCAAATAAAGAGAACTCCCCCGAAAATCCGGGGAAGTTCCCGTTTGTTTACGTCACGCGCCGCTTTGCTTTCGCGTCACGCGTTATCGCTTCCGTTACTCTTCGGAAAGTTCCGGTATCTCGCACTTGCAGCACGGCAGATTCTCACCGTCCAGAACCAACAGCCGCACTTGTCCCGTTTGCGTGGTCTTTTCGTCCAGCGCAAACGTCAGCGTCGTGTCCTCGCCCGGCGTTAATTCCGGCGTCGGGTCCGGTTTTTCGTCGCTGTCCTGCGCCTCCCCGCCGCTTTCCTCTGTCTCCGATTCCGTTTTCTTGGATTCTTCCGGCGTTTCGATTCTCAGGAAACGCCCGTCCTCGTCATATATCACGCAAAGGAGTTTCGCCCCGGGGGTATTCAGTCCGCAATGAACCGTAACCGCAATCTGGCGGCCTTCCTCCGACTGCGCGATGTCGTACACCATGGATGTAATATTCTCGCTGGCGTCGGTTTCCACGCCCTCAAAGGTGATATGCTCGGTTCTGTACGCGTTCAGTAGCGGAGCGTTGTATACGGGAGAAATCCACTCCTCTTCAATCATCATTTCCCACTGGGACTTCGTACCCTTATAAATTACGTCCGTCAACTGATTCGCGCCGTCGAAAGCGAACGCGACCACGCTTGTGACGCTCTCGGGAATTTCGCAAACGCCGCTGATACGTCCCGGGGGATAGAAGAAAATGCAGGTCTTATCCTTGTTCATCAGCATACCGCTGGCGGAGCAATACGTGATATTTTTCTCGTCCACGCCGACGGCTTTGAGAACCGTACAGCCATGGAAGGCGCAGGAACCGATATTGGACACGTTTTCAGGAATCCACACTTCCTCCTGATGGGCGGAATCGGAACTTCCCGTCAGCGCCGCGCAGTCCGCTAGCGCGTACTCGCCCAAACTTGCAAGATTTGTCGTGAAGTTCACTTTTTCCAGCGCGGCGCAGTTGGCGAGGGCGTAATTTCCGATAGAGGTCGACTTGTGCGGGGTCGCGCCTCTGGCAAGCGGCGCCATCGTGAACGTTTTCAACTGCTCGCACCAGCGGAAGGCCCATTCTTCAATGCTCTTGACGTTGGCGGGAATCGTGACCGCCGTCAGGCCGGAATGCAGGAAGGACCGTTTGCCAATCGTTTCCAGCGTTTCCGGCAAAGTGACGCTTGTCAGGGCGGAAGAGCCATTAAAGGCGTAGTCGCCAATCGTCGTTACCGACGTTTGGGAAAAATTGAAGGTTGCAAGCGCGGCGCAGTTTGAAAACGCTTGCGCCCCGATGGTTTTCACGCTGGACGGCAGTTGCAACGTTACCGTCGTAAGGTTTTCGCAGTCATAGAACGCGTAATCGCCTACGTTGGTAATGCCGGACTTCGTGACGGCGCCGTTTTCCACGGTGTCGCCCTCAATCGTGACGGTTTTAATCTGACTGCGCAAGTCCTGCGCCTCCGTGGCGCCGCTGGCAAGATAACTCGCCCACGGCGCGCCGGACGCGCTCCGATAATTGCTCATGGCGCCCGTGCCGCTGATGAGAAAATCGCCCTTGTCATTCAGCGACCATACGGCGTTACTGCCCTTATCGCCGCATTCGCCGCTGGCGATGATGTTATCCTGTTTCATGTCGCCTAACACAAGGTTCGCGTTCGTCAGACAGGTGTTCTTATCCTTGATGTCGACTTCGTTCCACTGCTTCCGGCTTCCCGCGAAATTGACCGTGCCGACGGGTTCAATCTCGCCTTGCGCGCTGGTTGTGCTCAAGCCTCTGCATTCATAAAACGCGCCCTCGCCGATGGTCGTCATGCTCTTGGGTATCTCAATGCCTACCTTACTTTTCTCCTCCGCGTCTTTTCCTCCCAGAGCGCTATAGGCGAAGGCGTAAGGCTCAATGACCGTCACGCCTTCGGGCAAGGTGACTTTCGTCAGGTTCAACGCGCTGTGGAACGCGTAACTTCCTATGGTTTGAATGCCGCTGGGAACCTTGTACTCCGCATCCGTTTTCGCCGCCGGATACCAGACCAACAGCGTTTTTATCGAAGTCGTTTGCGGTTCTCCGGTTCCCTCTCCCCCGCTTTCCTCGCCGCCTTCCGCGCCTCCCGTTTGTCCGGGATTCTCGACAACAATTTTGTCGAACAACACCCCGCCTTCCGCGGAAAACTTGGCGTTCGCTCCGTTGACTGCAATCGAGGCAAGGGCGGCGCAACGATAGAACGCCCTCTCCCCGATTTTCTCCACGCTGGCGGGAATGGAAATCGCCGTCAAGCCGCAGAATCCGAACGCGCTCTCTCCGATAGACGTGACGCCCTCCGGAATGGTAATTTCCGTCAACGCGCCGCAGTTATAAAACGATACATTTTGGATGGTTTCCAGTCCCTGTTCCGGCAGGGTGACGGATGCCAGATTCGCGCAGTCCCGGAAAACGTTCTGTCCGACGGTCGTCACGCCGTTTTCAATTTTCACTTCCTTGATTTGCGTCCGGTAGGAGTACCATGGCACGTCGGACTCTTTCCTGTAATCGTACATGGTTCCGGTTCCGCTGATAGTCAGCAGGCCGTCGCGGTCGAGCGTCCAAGTGACGTTATTTCCGTTTCCGCCGCACCCGCCGCCGTCTACAACGCCCGCCGCGCCCGCCGGAAAGTTTAATAATCCAATCATCAGAACCGCCGCTAAAAAAACGCAAAACGGTTCGCACAGTTTCTTTTTCACGGGTATACCTCCTTGTTGCCGGACAGCGGCGCTCCCATGCCGCTGTCTCTCGGGCGAAACGCTCTCCGCCTTGGAAAATGGATGCTCCCTCATTTTTTCTCCCGCAGATTCTACGCCGCATGGTTCCGCCCGCCCGTTGTCATGGCGTCGCTATGGTCAGCTTCTCTAAATTATATCGGCGCAAATTCGTCATATGGAAACCCCCACGCGCAAAAAAATATGCTAACTGAGCGGTTGCGAATGTGTAACCCCCCTAAATCCTCCCTTTCAGGAGAACTTTCCAAAATTTGCAAGGCTTTCGCTCATCCGTTTCCCAGTCCCTGAAAGGGAAGGGGGACAGGGGAAGGGTTTTCCCCTCCATCCGCTCAGGTCGAAAATATGTCTCAAAGCGGGCGCGAAGTCCACGCCGGAACTCCGCGCCCGTTTGCGTTTGGTATCAGGGGGGCGTTTTCGAAAGGCTTACTTTCTCAGGTGGGCAATGGCGGCCTGCGCGGCGGCCAAACGCGCAATGGGCACGCGGAACGGAGAGCAGGACACATAGTCCAGGTTGGCGCGGTGGCAGAACTCGATAGAGGACGGGTCGCCGCCGTGCTCGCCGCACACGCCCATGTGAATCTGCGGGTTGGTGTCACGGCCCAGACGCGCCGCCATTTCGACGAGTTTGCCGACGCCGGTCTGGTCGAGACGGGCGAACGGGTCAAACTCGTAAATCTTCTTTTCGTAGTAGGACGGCAGGAACTTTCCAGCGTCGTCGCGGGAGAATCCGAGCGTCATTTGCGTGAGGTCGTTCGTGCCGAACGAGAAGAAGTCGGCTTCCTTGGCAATCTGGTCGGCGGTGAGGGCGGCGCGGGGAATCTCAATCATCGTGCCCACGCGGTACTTGAGGTCGGAACCGGCCTCTTCAATGAGCTTGTCCGCCGTCTCGCACACAATGCCCTTGACGTACTTCAGCTCTTTTACGTTGCCCACAAGCGGAATCATGATTTCGGGTACCATGCTCCAAGCCGGGTGACGCTCATGCACGGCGAGAGCGGCCTTGATAACGGCGCGGGTCTGCATGGCGGCGATTTCCGGATAGGTAATCGCCAGACGGCAACCGCGGTGGCCCATCATCGGGTTGAACTCGTGCAGAGACGCGATAACCGCTTTGATGTCCGCGACGCTCTTGCCCATGTCCTTCGCCATGAACTCAATTTCCTCTTCGTCCGTCGGGACAAACTCGTGCAGCGGCGGGTCAAGGAAACGAATGGTCACGGCGTGGTCTTCCATGGCCTCGTAAATGCCCTCAAAGTCGCTCTGCTGCATGGGTTCGAGTTTCGCAAGGGCCTTTTCGCGCTCTTCCTTGGTGTTGGAGCAAATCATCTCACGCATAGCGGTAATGCGCTCGCCGCCAAAGAACATGTGCTCGGTACGGCACAGGCCCACGCCTTCCGCGCCGAATTTACGCGCCTGCGCGGCGTCATGCGGGTTATCGGCGTTGGCGCGCACTTTCAGACGGCGGAAATGGTCAGCCCACGCCATGACGCGTCCGAACTCGCCGCCGATGTTGGCGTCAACGGTCGGAATCGCGCCGTCGTAGATGTTGCCCGTGGAGCCGTCAAGAGAGAGCCAGTCGCCCTCGTGATAGGTCTTGCCCGCCAGCGTAAACTGTTTGTTGGCCTCGTCCATGGTAATCGCGCCGCAACCGGACACGCAGCAACGGCCCATGCCACGCGCCACAACCGCCGCGTGGGAGGTCATGCCGCCGCGCACCGTCAGAACGCCCTCGGCGGACTTCATGCCTTCGATGTCTTCCGGAGAGGTTTCCAGACGAACGAGAACGACCTGTTCGCCACGCGCCGCCCACGCTTTCGCGTCCTCGGCGGTAAAGACAATCTTGCCGCAAGCCGCGCCCGGAGACGCGCCCAGCGCCTTCGCCACCGGCTGAACCTTCTTTAACACTTCGGGGTCAAACTGCGGGTGGAGCAACGCGTCAAGGGAGCGCGGCTCAATCATCGTCACGGCCTTCTGACGGTCAATCATGCCCTCGTCCACAAGGTCGCAGGCGATTTTCAGCGCGGCGGCGGGGGTACGCTTGCCGTTACGCGTCTGCAACATATACAGTTTGCCGTGCTCTACCGTGAACTCCATGTCCTGCATGTCGCGGTAGTGCTTCTCCAGACGGTCGCACACGTCCTTGAACTGCGCGAACGCCTCCGGGAATTTCTGCTCCATCTCGCTGATAGGCATAGGAGTGCGGACGCCCGCTACGACATCTTCGCCCTGCGCGTTGGTCAGGAACTCGCCGAACAGCTTCTTCTCGCCCGTGGCGGGGTTACGCGTGAACGCGACGCCCGTGCCGCAGTCGTCGCCCATGTTGCCGAATGCCATGGACTGTACATTGACCGCTGTGCCCCAAGAGTACGGAATATCATTGTCCATACGGTAGACGTTAGCGCGGGGGTTGTCCCAAGAGCGGAACACAGCGCGAACGGCGCCCATCAACTGCTCCTTCGGGTCGGACGGGAAGTCCTCGCCGATTTTCGCCTTGTATTCCGCCTTGAACTGCATCGCCAGCTCTTTGAGGTCGTCGGCGGTCAGCTCGACATCCTGCTTGACGCCCTTCTTTTCCTTCATCTCGTCAATGAGTTGCTCGAAATACTTCTTGCCAACCTCCATGACGACATCGGAATACATCTGAATGAAACGGCGGTAGCAGTCCCACGCCCAGCGCGGATTGCCCGACTTCCGCGCCAGTACTTCCACTACCTGCTCGTTCAGGCCGAGATTGAGAATGGTGTCCATCATGCCGGGCATGGAAGCGCGGGCGCCGGAACGTACCGATACCAGCAACGGATTCGTCGTATCGCCGAACTGCTTGCCGGTAATCTCCTCCATTTTGCCGACGTATTCCATAATCTCGGCGGTAATGGCGTCGTTAATGCGGCGTCCGTCCTCGTAGTACTGCGTACAGGCTTCGGTGGTAATCGTGAAGCCCTGCGGCACCGGCATTCCGATGTTGGTCATCTCCGCCAGATTCGCGCCTTTGCCGCCTAACAGCTTGCGCATATCCGCGTTGCCTTCCGTGAACAGGTAGCAGTATTTCTTCCCCATGTTCATTCCTCCCCATAATCTCTCGCCGGGTACGTCGGCGGACTTTCCCTTGTCCGGGAATGCGTCTCTATTATACCGAAACTTTCCGGGAAAATCAACCTCTTTTCGCGGCGGCGCTCATCTTTTCACGGCGGCGGGAAAGCATGTCCGGCGCGGGGCGCGTATCAGGACGCGTCCGGCGGCGCCGGAAAATGGAAATCCCCGTCAGCTTATCCGTAAGCCGACGGGGACGCAGTTTTATAGCCCTTGTAGGGAAGGTATGGACGCCGTTTTTCGTAGCCCTTGTAGAGAAGGTATGAACATAACCCCTCCCAAGTATGTATCTCCATTGTGCGGAAAGTTTTAATCCCTCATAGGGAAGGTATGACGGCGTAGAGCGGCAGGTTGAGTTCTACGGTGTTCCCGGTCTTCTCGATTTGGTTTTAATCCCTCATAGGGAAGGTATGACACCATGAGCTATCCTAACAGCGATAAGCCTCATTCCCTTGTCTTGGTTTTAATCCCTCATAGGGAAGGTATGCCGTAATTATAGCGGCTTTGGGCGTTCCTGTCAAGCGGTTTTTCATAAAATAGGGCGGTCACGGAATCAACCGCAACCGCCTTACATACGATTATTTGCCGCTGTTGGTGGTATCCTTCAAGAGCACGTCGTGCGCGCCGCCCTCGACAATCGACACCGACGAAACCAGCGTCAGTTTCGCCTTGTCGCGGAGTTCGGGAATCGTCAACGCGCCGCAGTTGCACATGGTCGAACGGATTTTCGCCAGCGTAGAGGCCATACCATCCGACAGCGCGCCCGCGTAGGGGACATAGGAATCAACGCCCTCTTCAAAGCTCAACTTCGACGCGCCGCCCAAGTCGTACCGTTGCCAGTTCCGCGCCCGTGCGCTGCCCTCGCCCCAGTATTCTTTCATATAGCTTCCGCCTATCAGGATTTTATTGCTCGGCGACTCGTCGAACCGGGAGAAGTAACGCCCCAGCATACAGAAGTCCGCGCCCATCGCTAACGCCAGCGTGATGTGGTAGTCCTGCACAATGCCGCCGTCGGCGCAGAGGGGAACGTACACGCCCGTTTCCTTGTAATACTCGTCCCGCGTCCGGGCGGTGTCGATAACGGCGGTAGCCTGTCCGCGTCCGATACCCTTCGTTTCGCGGGTAATGCAAATCGACACGCCGCAGATAACGATTTTCACGAAATCCGCGCCCGCGTCCGCCAAAAACCGGAATCCTTCGTCGTCAACCACGTTCCCCGCGCCGACTTTCACCTTGTCGCCGTAACGCGAACGTATCCATGACAGCGTGCGGGACTGCCATTCGGAAAAACCCTCCGACGAATCAATCACGAGCACGTCCACGCCCGCGTCGACTAACGCCGGGACGCGCTCCTCATAGTCCCGCGTATTGATTCCCGCGCCCACGACATAACGCTTTTCGGCGTCGAGCAGTTCCAGCGGGTTTTCCTTGTGGGAATCGTAGTCCTTACGGAACACGAACGAATCCAGATTGCCTTCCGGCGTGACTATCGGCAACGCGTTCAGCTTATGCTCCCAGATGATGTCGTTGGCCTCACTGAGCGTGGCGCCGGATTGCGCCGTCACGAGTTTCTCCACGGGCGTCATAAAGTCCGCTACCTTGGCGTCGGGCGACATACGGCTGACGCGGTAATCGCGGCTCGTCACCAGACCTAAGAGTTTGCCCGTGCCGCTTCCGTCCTCCGTGACCGCCATCGTAGAGTAGCCTGTACGCGCTTTGAGTTCGAGCACGTCGGCGAGCGTGTCCGTGATACGCAGGTTGGACGCGCTGACGACAAAGCCCGCTTTGGTACGCTTGACCTTGCGAACCATTTCGGCCTGTTCCGCTACGGGTTGGGAGACGTAAATAAAGGCAATGCCGCCCTCTTTGGCCAGCGCGACGCCCATTTTCTCCCCGGATACCGCCTGCATGACGGCGGAAACCATGGGGATATTCATGCTTAACGGCGGCGTCTCTCCGCGGCGGAATTTCACGACGGGCGTTTGCAAGGATACGTTAGCAGGCACGCACTCCGCGGACGAATAGCCGGGCACCAACAAATACTCGCTGAACGTGCGGGAAGGTTCCGGGAAAAAATAAGCCATAAAGCGCCTCACTTTCTTACAGGATGTTTTGAGGAAACGTTCTGTTTACACGCTGAAATAGTCCTTTGCGGCCTCAAAGAGACCAAGGTCATAGTTGCCGGGGACATTGCGGTAAAGGTTCGGGCCGATACGCTCCGAATGTCCCATCTTGCCGAAAACGCGTCCGTCGGGGGAAAGCAGTCCCTCCACGGCCCACTGCGAACCGTTCGGATTATATTCCACGTCCATGGACGGATTGCCGCGCCAGTCGACGTACTGCGTGGCGATTTGCCCGTCGGCGCCGAGTTCCGTTAAGAGTTCGTGCGGACACAGGAAACGCCCTTCCCCGTGCGAAATCGGTACGTTGACAATATCGCCCTCGCGGACACGCGTCAGCCAAGGCGAACGGCGCGAAGTGACCCGCGTCCGCACAATCCGAGACTGGTGACGCCCAATGATGTTGTAACTTAACGTGGGGCAGCCGGCGTCCATATCGCGTATCTCGCCGTAGGGCACGAGGCCCAGCTTAATCAACGCCTGAAAGCCGTTGCAAATGCCTAATATGAGGCCGTCGCGCTGGTTGAGCAGTTCCATGACGGCGTCCGTTACGCCCGGGTTACGGAAAAACGCCGTGATAAACTTTCCGGAGCCGTCCGGCTCGTCGCCGCCGGAGAATCCGCCCGGGATGAAAATTATCTGACTGTCCGCGACCGCCGCCGCGAAACGGTTCGCGGATTCCTCCACGCCCCGCGCCGACTGGTTGTTAATCACGAAGATTTCCGCGTCCAGTCCGGCGCGTATCACGGCGCGGGCGCTGTCGTATTCGCAGTTCGTGCCGGGGAATACCGGAATCAATACGCGGGGCTTGCTGACGCCTACTTTCGGCGCATACATCGGCGTATGTCCCGTTGTGGTCAGGACGGGCGCCCACGTCGCCGACGCTTTCGCCTGATTCGGGTACACGTCCTCCAACACGCCCTCGTTGAGCGACAACAACTCCGCAATCGGGATACGTTCCTCTCCGACGCTGACGGCGGGTTCCAGTGAAGTCATGCCGATTTTCAAGCCGCTTTCCGTATCCTCCGTAAGCTCCGCCACAATCGCGCCCGGACAGGGCCTGTACCACGGGATTTCTGTCCCGGCTTCCGCACGGAATCCGACGCGGTTGCCGAACGACATCTTCATCACGGCCTCCGCGACGCCGTTTTCGACCGCCCACGCCGCACGGACTTTCCCGGCCTCGCAGAGCGCGTGAAACTCATCCCACGCTGATTTCAGCGCGGCGTAGTCGACGCTTTCGCCGTCGTGAGCGCCGAACAGGTACACGGGATTTCCGGCTTTCTTTCCGGCGCGTTTGAACTCCGGCGAAAGAACGTCACGCGCTTTGGCGGGGGCAATCGCAAAGGAAACCAGCGTCGGCGGCACGTCCATTTCAAGGAACGACCCTGACATGGAATCCTTTCCGCCAATCGCGGCGACGCCTAATTCCAATTGCGCCTCCAACGCGCCCAGTAGCGCCGCGAACGGTTTGCCCCAGCGCGACGGCTCCTGACGCAGTTTCTCGAAATACTCTTGGAACGTCAAGTACGCGTCGCGGTAGTCGACGCCCGCCGCGCACAGTTTCGCAAGCGACAGAATCACGCTCCGCCGCGCCCCGTCAAACGGATTCGCCGACATGCTCTCCGGGTCAAATCCCCACGACATCACGCTGCAATCTTCCGTTTCCTGTCCGGGCAAGACGGGCAATAACGCCGCCATCACCTGCGCGGGGGTCTTTTGCGTTACGCCGCCAAACGGCATGAGCACGGAACCCGCGCCGACGGTAGAATCGAACCGTTCCGCAAGGCCTCTCCGCGACGCCGTGCGCAAATCCGACGCCATATCCCGTAAGTTTTGCGGGAACGCCGCCGCGCTTGCCTCGTTCTCCGCGACTTTTACGGCGGTATGTTTCTCCGCGCCGTTCGTGTTCAGGAACGCCCGCGACAAATCCACAATCGTGACGCCCTGCCACTTCATCACCATGCGCGGCGATTGCGTCACCTCCGCCACGGGATACGCTTCCAGATTCTCGCGCTCCGCCGCCGCGATAAACTTCTCAGCGTTCTCCGACGCGACGACCACCGCCATACGTTCCTGCGATTCCGAAATCGCCAATTCCGTACCGTCAAGGCCCTCGTATTTTTTCCGCACGGCGTCCAGATTAATTTCCAAGCCG
>JAFSOM010000565.1 GCA_017447005.1 Oscillibacter sp. | reverse complement strand
TCCGCGATTGCGATTTCCAATACGGTAGACCATGACCACGCGGAGGAACGCGAAAAGGAATACGCCCGTATCACGAAAAGCTACAACCAGAAGGAAATGGACTGTCTGCGTAAGATGTTCGCGGAAGTCGTGGAGGGTCTGGAAGAGAACCCGGACCAAGATTTCATGGGCGAACTCTTTATGAGTTTGGACTTCGGCAACGAACACATGGGACAGTTCTTCACTCCATACAACGTAAGCAAGATGATGTTGCTGATGCTCACCAGCAAGGAAGAGCTGGAACGGGAAATCACGGAAAAGGGATTCATCGTCATGAGCGACCCTTGTTGCGGCGCGGGCGGAATGCTGGTTGCTTTTGCGAACGCTTGCAAAGAGCGTGAAGTCAATTTCCAAACCAACGCGTTATTCGTAGCGCAGGACATTGACTATACGGCGGCCTGTATGTGCTATATCCAAATGTCCCTGCTGGGCTGTCCGGGATACGTCGTGATTGCCAACACTTTGAGCAATCCGGCAACCGCGATTGACAAAAGAATGCTGATTCCGACGCCCACGCAAAACGTCTGGTATACGCCCCTCTACTTTCTCCCGGAATGGCATTACCGCCGACAATTCGCCTATCTTGACCTTGCGCTTAACGCCGCCGTCGCCGCTGCCCCTGAATCGCATACTGGCGAAACGCCGACAACGGCTCCAGAACCGGAACCTAAGCCTATCCAATCGTCCCTGAACGAAACGAAAAACGGTCAACTGACCTTTTTCTAAACGGAGGAATCACGCATGACTATTAGCGAATACCGCACTTTTCAGGAAGATTTGAACTACCTGATGTCGTATCTCCCGGATACCGTCATTGTCGAATCCATTAAGCTGGACAATAACGGCATTGAAATTGTCCTCGAACGCGGTATGGAGGATTTCGCGGACTGGAACGAACTGGAACCCGCGGAAGAAATCTTTCCGGCTGAGGATGGCCTTCCCGCCTGTCTGGTTCAACTGTGCGACTGCCCGGAATACAAAGCCCGTATCTGGCAGTTCGATGATATTGAGGAGGCCTTGTCGGAATGAGCGATAACGTGAAGCCCCCGCGCCCGCAATGCCGCAGTCCCCCGGCGGGCGCAAGTCCCCGCAACAATACGAATAGGAGGTGTAGACATTGCCTGAAGTAAAGAACTTGCCCGTAGGCTGTCTGTACGAACACCCGGACAATCCCCGGAAGGCTCTGGGCGATTTGACGGAACTCGCGGATAGTCTCAAAGCCAACGGATTCCTCCAGAATCTTATGGTTGTTCCCGCCAAAGAAGTAAATGCGGTGTGGAACGCGCTTATGGAGGACCCTGACGGTACAGACCCTGTAAACGCGTATGTGGTTGTCATTGGACACCGCCGCCTTGCCGCCGCGAAACAGGCTGGAATTAACGAGGCTCCCTGTGTAGTGGCGTCCATGACCCCGCAGGAACAGGCGCGGACGATGCTCATGGAGAATATGCAGCGTTCCGACTTGACGCCGTATGAGCAGGCTATGGGATTCCAGATGATGCTCAATTTGGGCGACACTGTGGAGACTATCGCAAGAGACAGCGGCTTCTCCGTGTCCACTGTCCGTAGCCGGGTGAAGCTCCTGAAGTTCAAGGACAAGACTTTCCGGGAAGCGACGGAAAAGCAGATTACGTTGGAAACGCTGTCGGAAGTGGCAAAAATTGAGGACGCCAAAAAGCGCGACAAGGTTCTGGCGACTTACGGCACGAACAATTTTAGCTGGGAATTGAGCCAAGCCCTCACGTCCCAAGAGGCGAAAAAGAACGCGCCCGCCGCGAAAGCTGAAATTCTGGCTTACGCTACGGAAGTCAAGGAGATTGACTACGCCCGGTGGGAGCATGTAATGACGGTGAATTTCGCCCGGTACGTCCCCGGTTCCGCAACCCCGAAAGACGGAAGCAAAGGCGAGTTTGTAGCCAAAATCGGGCCGGAATCCGCGGCCGTCTACAAAAAGCCCGCCAAGAAATCTCGCTCCAAGAAAAAGTCCAAGGAAGAGCAGGAACGAGTGCAGGAAATCAAGCGGCGGGAAACGGAACTGGCGGAACTCACGGAGAGCGCGTATATGTTGCGTCGGGACTTTATGAAAAACCTCTCCGTCGGCAAAGCGGATTATCCCAAGCTGATGAAACACGCCTGTTACGCAATGTTTGCGAGCCAGATACAGTATTGCGGGAGCAACTTTGCGAATGCGTTCACGGCGTTCCTCGGCATGAACAGCCTGAACCATTTGACCCCCCGCAATGTCTGCGACAGTCTCATGGCGGAAGCGGAGAAAGCCAAGCCTTGCGTCAAGCCTCTCATCGCCGCGAT
>JAFSOM010000564.1 GCA_017447005.1 Oscillibacter sp. | reverse complement strand
GCGGCTCTTGGAACGCTTTCATGTGCCCGCGTTCGTATTCGTGAACAAGACGGATTTACCGGGGCTGTCGCGTGAGGAGCTGATGACGGCGTTGAAGGAGAAACTAGACGCCGCCTGTACGGATTTCGGCGCGTCGCCGGACGTTATCGCGGAAGAGGCCGCGCTCTGCGACGAAACCTTGCTGGAACGTTATCTGGAGCGCGGGAGCGTGACGGATGACGAATACCGGGAACTTATCGCAAACAGAAAACTGTTCCCGTGCCGTTTCGGTTCGGCGCTGAAGGGCGACGGCGTGGAGGAATTTTTAGAGCTGTTGTCGCGTCTGACGCCTGTCCCCGCTTACCCGTCCGAATTTGGGGCGCGGGTGTTTAAGATTGCCTATGATGACAAGGGAAACCGCTTGACATGGTTGAAAGTCACGGGCGGGACGCTCAAAGCGAAAACGCGTCTAAGCAATGCGCGGACGCCTCTTTGTCGCCCCCCTTTGGGGGGAGATGTCGCGCAAGCGACAGAGGGGGGAAAACAGAACGCGCCTTCGGACGGGTTCGACGCGACGCCGGGGGACGTTTGGGAGGAGAAGGCCGACCAAGTCCGCGTGTACCGGGGCGTCAAGTTCGAGACCGCGGACGCGATGACGGCGGGCGGAATCTGCGCCGTGACGGGTCTGACGCGTACCCGCGCTGGGGACGGTTTCGGCTTTGAACCCAATCAGCGCGAATCGTTCCTTGAACCCGTGTTCCGCTATCAGGTTCTGACGCCCGACAATGTCGACCCGCACAAAGTTCTGACGGCGTTACAGCGTTTGGAGGAAGAGGAGCCGTCGTTACGCGTCGTATGGGACGCCGCCGCGCAACGCGTACAAGTACGCCTCATGGGGGAAATACAGGCGGAAGTGTTGAAGCGGCGTCTGCGCGACCGTTTCCGGCTGTCCGTCGACTTCGGCCCCGGCGCGATTGTCTACCGCGAGACGATAGCCGCGCCCGTAGAAGGCGTCGGACACTTCGAGCCGTTGCGACACTACGCGGAAGTGCGGTTGCTGTTGGAGCCTTTACCGCCGGGAAGCGGCCTTCGTTACGCGTCGGCCTGTCCGGAGGACGCGCTTTCGCGTAACTGGCAACGCCTCATTCTGACCCATCTCGCCGAACGGGAGCATGTCGGCGTCTTGACAGGTTCGCCGATAACCGATATAAAGTTCACGCTTCTGTCCGGACGCGCCCACGAAAAGCATACGGAGGGCGGCGATTTCCGGGAGGCCGTCTACCGCGCCGTCCGACAGGGCCTCATGTCCGCGCAAAGCGTCCTGTTGGAGCCGTGGTACGCGTTCCGCTTGGAAGTCCCCGCGAACCAGTCCGGACGCGCCGCAAGCGACATACGCCGTATGGGCGGCGACGCCGACCCGCCCGAAACCGTCGGCGAATACGCGGTTGTCACGGGCGCCGCGCCCGCCGCCACGCTCAAAGATTACGGTAGGGAAGTCGCGGCGTACACGCACGGCCTCGGACAATTTTCCTGTCAGGTCTCCGCGTTCCGGCCCTGCGCGAATCAGGCCGACGTGATTTCGCGTACCGGATACGACCCCGAACGCGACATCGACAACCCCACGGGTTCCGTATTCTGTTCGCACGGCGCGGGCTACGTCGTCTCATGGGAGCGCGTCCCGGATATGGCGCATACGGAAAGCGTATGGCGTCCGGCGAGCGCGACGCGTCCGCAAATATCCGCGCCGCGTACCGCCGCCGCGTCCTCGGGCGACATCGCCGATAAGGAGTTACAGGCCATTTTTGAGCGCACTTACGGCCCCGTCAAGGAACGTCGGGAGGCGCAAGTACGGGAGGCGCGGCGGGAGCCGTCGGAACGGGTACGCTTGCGGCTTCAGCCCACAGGCCCGGAGTATCTGCTGGTCGACGGCTACAACATCATCTTCGCGTGGGACGATTTGAAGGCCGTCGCGCTGGAACATCTCGACGCCGCGAGAAAGATTCTCTGCGATTCGCTCTGTGACTATCAATCCATGCGCGACTGTATCGTTATCGCCGTATTCGACGCCTACAAGGTCAAGGGGAATCCCGGTTCCCATGAACGCTATCACAATATTGACATTGTCTATACGAAAGAAGCCGAAACCGCCGACGCCTATATTGAACGCGCCACTTATGAACTCGGTAAGGAAAACCGCGTCCGCGTGGCCACATCCGACGGCCCCGAACAGTTGATAATCCTAGGCCACGGCGCCTTACGCGTCCCGGCGTCGCTGTTCCGCGAGGAGATGGAGGCCGCGAAAGTGCGCATTGCGGAGTTGATAGCGAAAAACAACCGTCCGGCGCCGACGGGAGCGGTACGCGCCGCGCTGGAGGCCGCTTTGTCACCCTCCGTCACTTCGTGAGATTCTCCCCAAAAAGCCGCTTTCCCCCCTCTGTCACTTCGTGACATCTCCCCCCGTTCCGGGGGGCGACTTGGGGCGCTTGATTCGTTCAGTCACATTTATTTTTCCGCTGTTCCTTTACGCGTACCCCCCTAAATCCCCCCTTTCAGGGGGGACTT
>JAFSOM010000563.1 GCA_017447005.1 Oscillibacter sp. | reverse complement strand
GCGCCTCATCCGGCTGTTGTTTCCTAATATGCTGGTGGAAAAGGCCAAAGATATGGTAATGGTTCGGGGAATCGGCGTGGGCGGAACCACGACCCTTGCCACCGGAAACGCCGTGCGCTGTGACGGCGCGCTCAAAGCGTTGGGAATCAATCTGGACGCGCAGTTTGAGGAATTGTACCGGGAACTTCCCATTACTACAGAACATCAGAAACATTGGACGGAAACCACGAAAAAAATGTGCGCTCTGTTTGAGGAAATGGGGCTTTGTCCCGTCGTGACGCCCAAACTGCTGAACGCTCCGCAATGCGTTGGGTGCGGACATTGCGCCGTTGGCTGTCCCACGGGCGCGAAATGGGACGCAAGGGCGTTGATAGCGCAAGCCGTCGAAAAGGGCGCGGAGCTTGTGACTGACTGCAAAGTATCCGCTTTGGAAATTGCGGGAAGCGCCGTAACCGGAGTTCACGCCCGACGGCGCGGGAAAAAGGCGGTCTTTCACGCTGACCTTATCGTCCTTGCCGCGGGAGGACTGGGAACGCCGGTTATTTTACAAAACTCCGGCATTCCGTGCGAAAAAACGTTGTTCGTCGACCCTGTGCTGTGCGTAGCGGGGCCGCTGGCGGGTTTCGAACAGGATAAGCAGATTCTCATGCCGTTCATCAGCCAGCAGGACGGTTACATTCTGTCGCCCTATATGGATTATCTCAGCTTCTTTTTCAACAGGAAATGGCGTCTTCCTATGTCAAATCTTGCCAGTATCATGATTAAATTAGCGGATGAGGAAGCGGGCGGCGCGGACGGCAAACGGATTGACAAAGCGCTGACGCCCGTTGACCGCGAACGAATGGAACGGGCCGTCGCGCAGAGCCGGGAAATCCTGATTCGTTTGGGAGTGCCGGAAGAAAAACAGTTTTTGGGCACATTAAACGCCGGACACCCCGGCGGAATGTTGCCCCTTACGGCGGCGGAAAAGGACACGCTGCATAATCCCGCCCTGCCTGACAACCTCTATGTAGCGGACGCGACCATCCTTCCTAAATCGCTGGGAAATCCGCCGATTTTAACGATTATGGCTCTTGCGAAAAAAATCGCGTCGCTTTTGTAAGCAATGCGTCAGCCGTTCCGTATTGCGTTGGAACGCCGCTTTTAGAAGGCGCGGAAATGATAACAGGGTGTCCGCAAGAACAAAGGAGACAAGAACAAAGGAGAATCGACATGAATATTCTGCAAACGCTAACCTGCGCGTATCCTCAATGGCCTGACGGCTCTTTCGTTGACGTTACCGGACAGGACTTCATAGACCATCTTTCTATCGGCGCTTCCGGCTGGGGCGGGGCATGGATTACAATCGGACTGACCGTTATTTTCGGTCTGCTCGTTTACGTCTTTCCGGTTATCATGACGGAAACCGAACATATCCAATGTTACCCGCTTTGGCTCCACTGCTTCTACTGGGCGGCGGACTTCATGGGCATTTGGGTTTTCTTCTACGCGTGGACAGCCTATGAGCGTTTTCCGCTCTTTCTAGTCCTCTCCATCGGCGAGGCGGTCTGGGTTGTAATGGAAACCTACTGTTTGACGCGGGCTGTCCAGTATGAGCGCTCCATCATCTGGAAGGCCGGAACGTCAAAAAAGACGATGATTGCGGAAATTGTCTGCATGACGCTTTTCTTCTACCTCTGCCTCAACTTTCTGCGCTTTGAGTGGCATGATGAGACTATGTGGAAGTTCTGGATATTCACGCAGGTTCTGGTCACGACTGTCCCGGTCTGGGAACTGCGCAAACGCGGTTACAAATCCGGAAACTGCATGGCGCTGTCCGTCACGTTCATCTGCGTCGCCCTTGTGTCTTTCAATCCGTGGTCAAATATGTGGCTTGCGGTGAAACCGGAATTTTTCTCTCTGTCCGCGAACCCATGGTATTACCTGACCGGGCTGTTCTGCCTTGCCTCGTCAGTCTACGGGCTTTATCTTTACATCAAACTGCCGCCGAAAGAGGACATCATGCGTTCCGGAAGAAAAGCGGTTTTAAAGTGAATGAACCTATCAAGAACGATGGCCGCCTGACAGTGCGCGGACACGCTCATAACTCTTTACGACTTTATCAATTTCCCGTAACGTCTGTTCCGCGGATTCGCTGACCGCGTTTTCCGGCCGGGACATAACCGCGGGCGCGTTGAAGTTGAACGCGTTCCGGAAATCGTTATGCCGGAAGTCTTTTTCCGGCTCCAGATTGCACCGGGCCATGAGCGCATAGGAAACGCTGACGGACGCGTCGCTCTTCCCATTGAGCCGGTCAAACTCTTCCAGAAAACCGCCGGGAACGGATTCCAGAATATCTTCCCGGCGGTTGTTGCAGCATTTCAACGCGAAACGCTTTGAGATTTTCTCCAGTTTCATCTCCATATCGTCGCCGACGGCGGAGACAAACCGCTTTTCCAGCGCGTCCGACACCGCGCCGTACATTCCTCACGGCGCCGCCAAAGTAGCGCGTAGGCGCGGACGTTGCGAAATGGCTGCGCGTGACATGATTGTTAGCATTCTTCCGCTTGCGTTACGGTTTTGCCGCAAGCGGCGTATCTTTAGCCTCCCCATACGGAGAGAACGCTTCACGCGGACAGATTGCCCATCCACGGTTTACACATAGGGAGCAGCGTATCGCTTTTCAGCAGGAAAAGCCGGACGGTTCGCGCCCCGGCGACGGCTTTCGGAGAGAACAGCAAGTCAAGAGCAATCTCTCCCTTTGCCCATGAAACCCCGGAACCCGGCGCGGCCAGTTCCGGCGCGGCGCAGGAGAGCATACGCCCGTCGTCGTCGTAACAGGCGGCGAAAAGCGCTGCCCCGGAAAGCTCCGGCGCAGTGACGGCGTAGGACAGCGCGCCATCAGACAAAACCGCCGCGACGCTCTCCGCCAGCGGTAGCCGCGCCCACGCGCTGTATTCCCCGGCGTCGGTAATGACGACAGGGGCGGCGGCGTTGTCCTCTCCAATCCAGAGTTGGTCGAAAAGATTGCTCCGCACGCCCGTTGCGCGGATAACTTGCGTCTCGGCGTCCGTCAATCCGTTCACGGAAACCAGAGCGTAGTCATTATCGCCGCTTTGCGGAACCGCCGTATAAAATTCGTTTCCCGAAATATCAACCTCACAGCCGTTCAGCGTACACTTCCCCAGCGTCAGCGCCGTGCGGCCATAGGAAGCGTTCCCGCAGACGCCGCGGAATACGATTCGGTTGCCGCTAAGATTCGCCGTTTTCCGGGAAAAGGCCGTCTCGTAGAACGTGAACACGGAGTTGGGAGAGACGGCGTTAAACTCAACGGTGTTGCCGTGAAAGTCATAGCCCTGGTACATATAGTTTCCCAGATTCGCCGTGTTGATGATAAAATGGTTGTTCTCAAAGGTAGATGTGTCATTCCGGCGCGCCGCGTCGCCGTCGAGGTCACAAATATGCGCCAACTGTCGGTTGACCGTCACCGTGTTGCCTACTACTGTGGTTCTACGGGAACTGAACAGCCTGTAGAAACCGCCGCTGTCCCCGGAGTTTTCCAAGAGAACGCGGTTATCTTGGAACACAACGTCGCAGAGATTCGCCCCCGTATGCGCAAGGCCGACGGTACTGTTCATAGAACCTACTTTCGTCCATGTGATGTCGTTGTCGCTGATGTCCACCGGCTCGCTGCCTTCTCCGCCGCCGCATAAGAACAGATAGTTTCTGGATTCCGCTCTGACCGTGTTATGGGTAAAGTGAACGTCCTTCACCGTATCCTTTTTGCCCTCCTCACAGCCCTCAAGATTGCCAAATGTGAAAATCATGTCGCTGTACTCCGTTATTCCATCCTCTTTTTCGTGGATGTCAAATTCGTTGCCGTCAATCAAAATCCGTTCGGCCTCCGCGCTCCAGATTGCGATGGATTCGTCATGACAACTTTTTTCTATCCGGTTATTCAAAATGGAAATGTCGGTAATCGAGCTGTCCGGGGTATCGGCGGCGCCATATCCGCTGACCCAGATGTTCCCGCCGGCCCCCAAATAGCTACCGCCATCCACAGGACTGCCGCTGGCGTGGCTCAGATTCCGCAGGGAGCAGTTCCGGACGGTGACGTTGTGGCAATCGCCGTAAATCCAGATATTCGTCGCGCCTCTGCCGCCGTCGGCGTTTACCTCGTTCCCCCGGCCTTCCGTAATCAGAAAACCGCAGTCTTCCACAAGAACGTCAGAGCAGTTAAATAAGATAAGCTGAACGCTGGAAACGCGCCGTTCGTCGCTCATATTGGGCGTGAGAAAGTTCAGATGATGCAGGCGGATATTTGTCACCGGAGTTTCCGGCTCCCAGCCTACAATGCGCAACTCCCGCCAGTCCTCAAACGGGGTTTCCGAATCCCATGCGAGCGTCGCGCCGTTTCCCGCAATCTCCACATTGCTTGCGGTCATAACGATGGCTTTTTTGTAGAGATAGGTTTTACCCGCGCCAAATTCCACTTTTGCGGCTCCGGAATTTAGCGCGTTTTCGATTGCTTCGGCGTCGTCGTGGACGCCGTCCCCTACCGCGCCGAAATCCTCCACCGTTACCGCCGTCACCGCTCCATTCTGTACGACGGCGGGCGGCTCATCCCGCGAAAGACGCGCCGCCCGCGCAAAAGTCGGGACAAGCAGCGCGGCGGCGACAAACGTCAGCAGTAAACGGAACGCGCCTTCCGCCAAATGTGCATTGCGTTTCATGAGAAGTCCTCCTTTATTCGTACGAAACTTTCGTTGTCTGAGAATGTAAAACCGGGGTCAAGGACGATATTCCCGAGCGCGTCGCCTTCGTATGGGTGGCGATAAACGCTAAAAAGGCGTTTGCATGGCGTCCGCGCTTATTATAGCGCGTTTCGCCTCAGCAAATCAACTGTTTTACGACATTTTCAAAAACGCCCGCGAAATGGCCTTTTGCCCGTGTTGACCTTCCGCGCCTTTGTATTGCGGACGGCCCGCGTAAGATTCCCTATTCTGGAAATCCTCCCGTCAGGCCCGCTTGACTTCCTGTCTGATTTTCTTTTCTCGTAGCGTTGAGAATATCGAAAATGTTCTTGACTGTTCCTATAAAATCCGTTATAATAAAAATGGCGTGAGGCCGGGAATTTCGGCTTTCATGTTCGCTTATTTCCCAGATAATGCCAATTCTGAGGCCGTTCCGCGCTTTAAAAACCGTTCGTCCCGATAAACGCGCCGTTCGTCGGGAATTGGCGCAAACCGTCGGAATCGGCGCTATGATACGGCCATACCGAACAGGAAACCAGCAACGGACCGGAAAGTTTCCGCACAGCGTCCCAGCGAACCGGAAACGTCTCCCGGACAGCCGCGCTTCCCTTCCCCGGCGGCGTTCCCGGAAACGGGAGCGCCGGGATGAGCGGCCCGTCCGCGGATTGCGGCAGCGACCCGAACGGAGACGGCGCGACTGTTACCGGACAGCGCAATTTCCGGAAAATCCCAGTCGTCATCCATTCGTCCCGACAAACGCGCATTTCGTCGGAAAGACGGGCGCGGACGGGCGGCGGGTGATAAGATACCACCATCACAGGTTCCAAACCATCCAACGGAAAAATCAAGGAGGAACACAACATGGCACAGTTTGAAGTAAGCACCGCGAAACTCACCGAAGAGGCCAACCAACTCCGCAACCTTAAGAAACAGCTCGAACAGGAATGCGCGAATATGAAGAGCATCGCCGCCAGCTACCTCAATATGTGGGAAGGCGAAGCGAAACAGGCGTTTGTCTCCTCCGCCAACAAGAACATCAACCTGCTCAACGCGTTCACCAACAACATGGAGAAGTTCGCGCAGGCTCTCGAGCAGGGCGCCTCCACCTATGACGCCGGCGAGAAAGAGGCCGTACGTATCGCCAATGTGAAAGGCCAGTAATCGCCCTTCCCCCATCCGCCCGCAGGCGCGGACATTCCATAACACAATCGCCGCTTTATCGGCATGACGCAACGCCTGATATGTAAAGGAGAATTATTATGGCAATCACTGTAAAGGTCAGTACCGCTCAACTGGACGCCGCCGCGTCTAAATTCGACACCAGCCGCGATAAATGCGTGAATCTCGCCCGCCAGATGATGGACGCCGCTTCCCGTCTGCGCGGCTCTTGGAAGGGCGAAGCCGCCAATAACTACTACAACAAGCTTACCCAGATTCACGGCGACCTTGAGGACATGAAGCGTATCATTGACGAACAGGCCAAAGACCTGCGCGCCATGAGCAAAGTCTACGCGAAGGCCGAAAATGATGTGGCCGTGAAGAGCGCCGGCCTTGACACCGACGTGCTCAACTTCTGATTCCCTCGCTTTTATCGCCGCCGCGCTTCCCGAGAAGCGTTTGCCCGGAACGTACTCCCACGTTCCGGGCGCGACGGCGTTTCCGCTCCGGCGCCTGTCGAACCGCCGCGCAGTGAACATAACGATAACTTTTGTACATTCCGCCCCCTTGACCAGCCCGCGTTTCCGTAAACGTCACATGCCCGAGCCGGTTAAGGGGGCGGAAAATATCGCCGAATCCGGGGGAATCGCCTTGCTTTTTTCCCGAACGTCAGGTATGATAAGCCGGAAGAAAGGAAGTGATGCGCTCCTTGATTCCTCATGACGCCTCCCGGCGCGAACGGGAGACTTCCGCGCCATGGGACGGAGTCAGTTACCAAAAAAATGGAAGAAAGAGAGGACAGGGACGTGTTGGAATTTCTAAAAACTCATCTCTGGATTATCCCGCTATGTTTGGCGCCGATTCTGTTCGCGGCGCTCCGCGTCATCCTGAAACGCCGGAAACAGCGCTTGGACGAAGAGGAAATCATGCAGATAAAGCGGCGTGACGAAGCGCTCTCCGAGGCGCTGCGCAACCCTCTTGTGAAACCGTCCCGCATCGGCGGCGAAAACGCAATGGAAATCACATGGGACGAGAAAGCGGTCACGAAAGACAAGGGAAAATCGGATTTGATGGCGGAACTGGTGGAAATGTCCGGCTACTCCCGCCGGAAGTACGTTTTCCGCGTCGATGAGCCTATCAGCATTGGAAGCGCCCCGGAAAACCGTCTCTCTCTGCCGAGAGACGGCGTGCAGAAATCCCATTGCAAAATTTACATGAAGGGCCGGGAAGCGTGCGTCAGCAGCGCGCCGAAAGTGAAAACGGTTCTGCGGCGCGGGAAAACGTCCGCCCGCGTGGGCGCGGAGGGCGTGTATCTCAAAAACGGCGACCATATCCAAATCGGCGCCGTGGATATTCAATTCCGCTTGTTTAACGCCTAGGAACGCGCAGTCTATCAAAACAGGGGGAACTTATGAGCATTGTACTGTCAATCTATAGTCAGAAGGGCTTCCGGGAGGTGACGCTTCCGGAACGCGGTCAGAACGAATTGCGGGTGGATTTGCGCAAGGAACTGTTCGGCCTGACGGAGGACGCCGCCCTGTCGCTGGAGAAGGTAGAGAAAAAAGACCATTCGGGGTACGTCTGGGAACTTGCGCCGGAACGCGGACAGGTTTGGGTGAACGGGCCGCACTCGCGGACGACGATTTCCAGCGGCATGCAGTTGGAAGTCCGGTTCCGGAACGCCCAGAACAAAGTCACGGTTCTTGTCGCGGAACAGGAGCACCCTTTCGCGGCCTACAGAAAGTACGCGCTGGCCGGAAAAAAGGAAATTACTATCGGATGGAACGCCGAAAACGTCATCCACTATCAAGACCAGCCCACCCGGGAGCATTACGTTTCCGCGCATCATTGCGCCATTGCGATTAATAACGGCGGCAAATGGGAACTGCGCGACAGTTCCACAAACGGCACTTACGTCAACTTCAAGCGGGTCTACGGAACGACTGTCTTGCATTACGGCGACAGCATTCGCATTATGCGCCTGAACATCATCTTCCTTGGCAATATGCTTGCCGTCAACCAGTGCGACGGCTTACGCGTGAATATGGCTCCCCTCGGGGATGTGGAGGCGATTAACGCGCTTGCCAGCCGTCCGGGCGCGGGCGCGGGCGCGAAAAAGATTCTCTTCCACCGTTCCCCGCGCAATCTGCGCAAACTCCATACCGCCCCCATTGAAATCGAGGCCCCGCCGCCGCCGCAGGACGTGCAGGAACAGCCCTTGGCCATGCAGATTGGCCCGTCTTTAACGATGGCGATTCCCATGGTTTTGGGAAGCGCGCTTTCGGTTATCGGAAACAGTTCCGGCTCTTCTATGACGATGTACGCCGGCATGATTGTCGCGTTGGCGTCGGCGCTCATTGGCTCGATATGGGCGATGGCGGGCGTGCGTTACGCGGGAAAGGCGCGGCGTCAGGCGGAAAACCGCCGCTTTGAGAGCTACAGCGAGTACCTTATCCGTATGCGCGACAAAATCGAAAAGCTCTACAAGGAGAACGCGCAGGCCTTGCGCGACTGCTCCCTGAGCGCGGAAGAGTGTTGCGCGCTGGACGGGACTTCGCCTCTGCTCTGGAACCGCAACGAATCCTATGACGATTTTCTCGCCGTGCGTCTGGGCATTGGCGACCTTCCCTTCCAAGCGCCCATTGACGTTCCGAAAGAGCGCTTTACGCTGATAAACGATACGCTGGCGGATAAGCCGCGTCAGTTGCAGGAAAATTTCAGCACGCTGAAAGACGTTCCGGTTTCCGTGGATTTGCTCAAGAACCGTCTGGTAGGCGTCGCGGGCGGAGACAACCGCAAGGCGTCTATCGCAATCGCGCAGGCGATGATAGCGCAAATCGCGGCGGCGAACTGCTACACCGACGTGAAAATAGCGATTATCTGCGACGACAAGAGCGACATTGACCGCGACGCGTGGAACTTTGCGATGTGGCTGC
>JAFSOM010000562.1 GCA_017447005.1 Oscillibacter sp. | reverse complement strand
GAAACGTTCAAGTCCCGTATCCCGTGGCTCTTACTGCTCATGGTCTCCGCGACGTTCACCGGACAGATTATCGCCGGATTTGAGGACGCGTTAGCCGCCGTCACCGTGCTGACCGCCTATATCCCCATGCTCATGGATACGGGCGGTAACTGCGGCTCCCAGTCCAGCGTGTCGGTCATTCGCGGAATCTCGCTCAATGAGATTGAGTTTTCCGACTTGGGTAAAGTTATCTGGAAAGAAATTCGCGTGGCGGTCGTGTGCGGACTGACGCTCGCCGTCTGCAACTTCGTCAAGCTCATGCTCATTGACCGTCTGCTGTTCGGGAACGTATCCGTAACGCCGCTCGTCTCGGCGGTGATTTGCCTGACGATGGTCTGTACCGTACTCTGCGCGAAACTCGTGGGCTGTACGCTCCCCATGTTCGCCAAACGCGTCGGCTTTGACCCCGCGGTTATGGCGTCGCCGTTCATCACGACCATTGTCGACGCGATTTCCCTGTTTATCTATTTCCGTATCGCTACCGTATTGTTACGCGTGTAAATTCTTCCTGAACGTTTGCGCCGCCCTAAGCCCTCCCCCTTTGGGGGAGGGTGGCCCGACAGGGCCGGGTGGGGGCTATTTGCCTAATGTCATTCACTTAAAGGAATTTCCGAACCCCTCCCCCTGACCCCCCTCCCCTTTCAGGGGCGGGGGAACGAATTTTGAAAGCGTTTGCAAGTTTCGGAAAGTCGCCCCCCGGAACGGGGGGAGATGTCACGAAGTGACAGAGGGGGGCGAAACAAAACGGGCCTTCCGAAAATTCGGAAAGCCCGTATATTTTCGCTTGTGACGGCTTACGGATTCCGCGCTATCACCTGATTGCGCACTTTGTAGACGCTCGTCGCCTCTAACTTACTGGAAATTAGCTCGCCGTTGGCGTTGTAGATGTTGCGGTAGGTCTTGTAGGTCTTGCCCACGTAAGGCGTAACCGTAACTTTGGACGTGCCTTTCGGGAGCGTCTTATCGGTGACGTACTCCGTTTTCCACTGCGTGGAGGAAATGAACTCGTTCGTGATTTTCACCGTGTTCTTATTCGTTTTCGTACCGTAAAGCTGTACGGTCAGGGTACCGTTGGAATAGAAGGTACGAATCAGAATGGGATAGGGCGTGTTATTGGTGAATTTGTAGTCCGGGCCGCCCCACGACACGGTAGCGTCCATTCCGGCGGGGATATACGCGGGCACATAACGGTGCGGGGAACGCTCGGTAATTTGGAGATTGGAACGGAGGGTAGCCAGATAGAGCGTAGAGGAGGGCTGACATACGCCGCCGCCAATTTCGTCCACGGTGAGGCCCTGTACGTAAGCGGGCGCGGCCTGATAGCCTTTCGCCGTGGTACGGCGTCCGACGCGTCCGTTATAGGAAAAGACCTCGCCGCTGTTGACAACCGCGTTGTTAATCGCCTTCGCCGCCAGACGCACGTTGCTGACCCGCGCCGCCGTGCCGGAAACGTTCGTGCTCGCCTCGCCCAAGAGGTCACGGAACACCACGTCTTTCAGTTCGCTGTACGTAAGGGTAGGCTGATTGTGGATAAGCCCCACTTCGATAACCTGACCGGGCGTGGCCTCGTTCATAATTTCCTGCAAGGCTTCGGCGTTGATGTCGGTACCCTCCGAACCGGGGGCCGCCGACCATGTTTTCGCGTCAAAGTAGGCGTTCTTGACGGGCACGTAAATTTCATCCCGGATTTCCTGCGCCGTCTTGACTTCGTGCCGTACCGCCGAATAGGGGATGTCGATGGAAAAATCCGGGGACTTTTGGATGATGGGCAACAGCTTTTCGGCGATAGGCTCGGCTTCCACGGCGCGTCCGTTGCGCGGCATGACTACGCGCAAGTTGTCGCCCTCGAACCCGTATTCAATCTCCGTTATCGGATAGCTCAAAGCCTCGGCGGCCTCGGCGGCGCGTTCCGCCACGGCTTCCGGGTCCACTTTGAGAATCGGCGCGTATTCGGTCTCGCCCTCGCCGGTGAGGTAACGCCAGCCCAGCGAAAAGAAGTCCGGCTCGGTCACGTTCATGTCGTAGGCTTCCTGCGCGATGGCCGTCGTATCGGGATAGAATCCCAAGTCGCGCAGCGGGAACGAGTAGTCCGGCTCTTTGGGGCGGTACTTCTCGACGCCCGTGCCCTCGTCCTCAATATAATAGAGGTATAAATCGACATGGGCCTTGTCGATGAAGTCGTCCAGCTTTTTCGCGGCCTCCTCGACCGTCAACCCGCTCAACTCCACCCCCATGACGTTGATACCGGGCCAAATAGCTTTTCCGTTTGCGGCGTAGGCGCACAGGCCCGCGTACCCCGCCGACACAATCGCCCCGGCGATGATGAACGCCGCCAGCGTCATGCGCACGGCGGAAAAGATAGTCCTGCCGACGCCGCCGGATACGTTTTGAGGCTCCGGCGCGGTCTGGGGCGGGGGATTCGCGCCCGTGTTGTCCGCGTTGGAACCCATAGAAATTTGATTCGCCATAGAAAATTCCCCTCCGATACACGGCTTTTTTATGAAACACAGGGGGCCGCCGCGACGGAATCGCGCACGGCGGAACAGGCCCCTTGAATGAGCGAAACCATTATAGCACAAATCGCGCAAAATGAAAATTACAATTTGGTAACATTTTTAGCGGATTTTTCCTCTCAACGGACGCGGAAAGGGAAAATCTGGAAATTGCGTCGCCGTCGGAACGGGGAGAATCTCACGCAGTGACGGATGGGGGCAAGTTTTATTCAGCTTAACGCCTATGTCCCTATTGGGGAAGGTGTCACGAAGTGACAGAGGGGGGAGACAAGCGGCCCCGTCACTGAAAGGGGAGAGGGACAGGGGGAGGGGGGTTAAGCGAATGACGCTCCGCGCTTCTCTCCGGTCAGATATAAGTTACCTCATTGCCCTTGCGTTTCAGCGGCTCTCTATTGGGAAGGCCGTCCTCCGTCTGCGGGTACCCGAAGATGACCGAACCGTACACCCGCTCGTCCTCCCGCATGCCTAACTGCCGCATATACGCCAAGACTTCCGGCTCCTCGTTCAGCCACTTCAACTGATTGATGTAACAGCTTCCCAAATTCAGCTCGTTCGCCTCAATCATCATATTCTCAATGGCCGCGACGGTGTCCGCGATATTGTTTCCGTAGTCCTTGCGATTCGCCACGACCACCAGCACGGGCGCGTTGTAGCAAAAAGAATAGCCGCCTTCCTTGGACTTGGCGATAGACGCCTTCAGGCTTACGTAAGTATCCTCCGTTATCTCCATCTTGGCGAACGCGGCTTGGGCCAGTTCGACCAGTTTGCCGATAACCGCCTTATCCGTTATCACAAAAAAGTGGTTCGTCTGACTGTTCCCCCCGCTGGGCGCGTATCGCCCCGCGTTGACGAGCTTTTCCAATTTATCCGCCTCTATCATGTCGGGCTTATAGTTCCGGGCGCTTCTTCTGGTCATAATCGCGTCGTAGGCGTTCATCGTGACGACTCCTTTCGGCTTGTCGATTCCTGTCGGGACTTTCCAAGCGTACCATAGAAACGGACAAATGTCAATCGTTTCCTTGCTTTTTCGCATACCGCCCGCGGCGCGGCAAAAATTTCTCTTGACAAACGGGCGATTTTTCGTTATGCTGTAACAATCATCAGACAAAACGCGTGGACGGGGAAAAAGCCGCGTAGGGACGTTTCAGAGAGCCGCCGGATGCTGTGAGGCGGTACGGAGCGCGTCGGCGTCACTGGCCCCCGAGCGGCCCTGTTGAGACGGATTCCGGCGCGATTGCGGTATATCTTACGCCGCGGCGCCGTCCGGTTAGGCGGGGACGGGCGTCCTGACCGTTACCAGACAGGCGGGATTCGGTGCGGATTCCGGAAAGCGGACAGTTTTCCGTTACGGCGGACTGTCAAAAAGAGTGGTACCGCGGGAGAGTTTGCGCCTTCCGTCTCTTTGACACGGAGACGGGAGGCGTTTTTGTCCGTCCGCGAAACTTACGCGGATACTCGCGGCCCGCATGGACAGGGAGGAATTTTCTATGAAACGCGTCAAAATCTTTGATACCACGCTCCGCGACGGCGAACAGTCGCCCGGCTGTAGCATGAATCTGCCGGAAAAAATCGAAATGGCCAAGCAACTGGAAAAGCTGGGCGTGGACATCATTGAGGCCGGATTCGCTATCGCCTCGCCCATGGACTTCAAGAGCGTGGAGGCCATTTCCGCCGCCGTGGAAAACTGTACCGTGGCAAGTCTGGCCCGCTGTACCAAAGGCGACATCGACGCCGCGTGGAACGCCGTCAAGGGCGCCAAACATCCCCGCATTCACGTATTTCTCGCCACGAGCGATATTCACATGGAATACAAGCTCAAAATGACCCGCGAACAGGTCTTACAGCGTATCAGCGACATGACCGCCTACGCCAAGAGCTTTTGCGATGACATCGAATTTTCCGCCGAGGACGCGTCCCGCTCCGACTGGGCCTTCCTTGCGCAGTGCTACACGAACGCGGTCAAAGCGGGCGCAACGACGTTAAACGTACCCGATACCGTGGGTTATTCCATGCCGCAGGAGATGAGCGCGTTAATCAAGTATCTCCGCGAACATGTGGAGGGTATCGAGAACACCGACATTTCCGTGCACTGCCACGACGATTTGGGCCTTGCGGTCGCTAACTCGTTAGCCAGTATCCAAGCGGGCGCGACGCAGGTGGAATGTACGGTCAATGGTATCGGCGAACGCGCAGGCAACGCCAGTCTGGAAGAACTCGTGATGAATCTCCGCGTGCGCAAGGACATTTACGACGCCGACACGGGCGTGAATACCAAGGAGATTTACCGGAGCAGTAAGCTGTTGAGCAACATTACGGGCGTAGCGATTGCGCCGAGTAAGTCGATTGTCGGGGCGAACGCCTTCGCGCACGAATCAGGCATTCATCAGCACGGCGTCATCTCCAACGCGCAGACCTACGAAATTATGCGTTCCACGGATGTCGGCATTCCGCAGAATACCATGGTTTTAGGAAAGCATTCCGGAAAGCACGCCCTCCGCGACAAGCTCAAATCCATGGGCTACGACCTCGACGACGCCACCTTGGAGAGCGTCTTTACGCGCTTTAAGGACTTGGCGGACAAGAAAAAGAACATCACCGGGACGGACTTGGAAGCGCTGGTTTTACAGGGTCAGAACGTTGTGCGGACGGGCGGCTCCTGTCATTTCGTCAGCCACGTTATCAACGCCGGAAAGGGAATGCCGAATACGGCCTACGTCAAAATGGAGCGCGACGGGGAGACTATGGAAGAAGTCGCTATCGGTTCCGGGCCGCTCGACGCCGCGTTCAAGGCCGTCAACCGTATGTTAAGCATGGATGTGCGGCTCGACAGTTACGGCCTCAACGCCCTCACTGACGGAGAGGACGCTATCGGAGAGGCGATTGTCAAAGTCTCCGTCGGCGATAACGAGAGCTATACCGGGACGGGACTTTCCACCGACGTGATTGAGGCGTCGCTTCGGGCGTATGTCAACGGTATCAACAAGATTATCGAGTCGGGGAACATCTCCTCGGCGGCGACGGCGACGCCTACCGATTGGGGCGAATACGTCCTCGCCAGCGACGTGTATTGATAACGCGTCCAATCATGGAATCGGCGCGTATGGGTTGCGTCCCCTAACATCCGGGGCGCGTCCCTACCGCCCGACGGACGGAAAGGAGGAAACGTATGGAAGGCAATCTCGCGCCCGTATTGTATGACGAGCCGCGCACGGAATTGATTGACGGCAAAGTAGTCGCCATGTCCCCCGGCGGTACCGCGAACCACAACGCGATAATTCTCAATTTCTCTTTCCTTTTCAGGTATTATCTGCATGGGAAGCCTTGCCGCCCGTTTGGGGACGGAATGAATCTCTACCTGACAAAAAAAGACCATTTTATCCCTGATTTTATGATTGTCTGCGACAAGAATAAAATCAAAGGCGGGGGCCATCATGTGGAGGGAGCGCCGGATTTGGTGATTGAGGTTCTTTCTCCCAGTACCGCCCAATACGACCGGGGGCATAAGAAGAACGTCTACGAGCGTTGCGGCGTCCGGGAATACTGGATTGTCAACCCGGTAGAACGTTCCGTTGAGCAATACGTACTGGAAGACGGCGCGTTTACGCTCCGCGGCGTGTACTATCACTATCGCGCCTACGAGCTGGACGACATGACGGACGAGGAAAAAGCGGAAGTCGTCACGGAATTTCATCCCGCGATTTTCGAGGATATGCCCGTTCGTCTGGAGGATGTATTTTACTACGTGTAGGGCGGAGACCGTCACGGGAACAGCCGCGCAAAGAAGATAACGCTATCACGGTATACAGCCGCGCAAAGGAAATGACGCTATCAGGCAAAAGCCGCGCAAGCGGAGAAAGTATTACAGGGGAAACAAGGAGGAGTTATGTTATGGGCATGACCATGACGCAAAAGATTCTGGCGAAACACGCCGGACTGCCGGAAGTCCGCGCCGGACAACTGATTCAGTCCAAACTTGACCTCGTGCTCGGCAACGACATTACAACGCCCGTCGCTATCAACGAGTTCGAGGCCGCCGGCTTTGAAAATGTCTTTGACAAGTCCAAAATCGCGCTTGTCATGGACCATTTCGTGCCGAATAAGGACATCAAGGCCGCGACGCAGTGTCAGCAGTGCCGCAACTTCGCACGGCGTTTCGACATCGACCACTACTATGACGTGGGAACCATGGGCATTGAGCACGCCTTACTGCCCGAACAGGGTCTCGTCGCCCCCGGAGAGGCCGTCATCGGCGCCGATTCCCATACGTGCACTTACGGCGCGCTGGGCGCGTTCTCCACGGGCGTCGGCTCCACGGACATGGGCGCGGCGATGGCCACCGGCGAAACGTGGTTCAAAGTCCCGTCCGCGATACAGGTAAAGCTCACGGGCAAGCTCCGTCCGTATGTGTGCGGCAAGGATGTCATTCTGACGCTTATCGGCAAAATCGGCGTGGACGGCGCGAGATACCAGTCACTGGAGTTCACCGGGCCGGGCGTGGCGGAACTGTCGATTTACGACCGCCTGACGATTTGCAATATGGCCATTGAGGCGGGCGCCAAAAACGGTATCTTCCCCGTCGACAAAATCACCCGCGACTACGTGCGCGGACGCGTCAACCGTCCTTGGACGTCCGTTGAGGCCGACCCCGACGCCGTCTATGAGCGCGTCGTGGAAATCAACCTCAGCGACGTGGACTGTACGGTAGCCTATCCGCATTTGCCCGAGAACGCCCATAACGCGCATGAGGGCGGCGACATTGCCATTGACCAAATCGTTATCGGCTCGTGCACCAACGGACAACTGCCCGATTTGGCGGCGGCGGCGGCGGTACTCAAAGGGCGTCATCTGGCCCCGGGAATCCGCGGTATCGTCATTCCCGCCACGCCTACCGTATGGCGCGAATGCATGCGCCGCGGCTACACCGATATTTTCATGGACGCGGGCTGTACGGTATCCACGCCGACTTGCGGGCCGTGTCTGGGCGGCTATATGGGCATACTCGCCAAGGGCGAACGTTGCGTATCGACCACCAACCGCAATTTCGTGGGCCGTATGGGACACGTGGAAAGCGAAGTGTATTTAGCGTCCCCGGCGACGGCGGCGGCGTCCGGCGTCATGGGGCATATCGCCCACCCCGCCGACCTGCCCGCGATAAACCCCGTGGGCGCCGGACTGATGGGAAGTTACCGCCTGTCCGGACAGGGCGACGGTAAGGACGCGCCCGAAAATCCCGGCCTGATGGATTCCTACCGCGTGTGACAAAGGAGGTTTTCTAATGAACGCGAAAGGCACAGTGCACAAGTACGGCGACCACGTCGACACGGACGTTATCATCCCGGCGCGTTACCTCGCCACGCAAGACCCCAAAGAGCTTGCGTCCCACTGCATGGAGGACATTGACAGCGCGTTTCCGTCGAAAGTGCGCGACGGCGACATCATGGTAGCGGGCGCGAATTTCGGTTGCGGCTCGTCCCGCGAACACGCCCCCATTGCGATTAAGGCCTCGGGCGTCTCGTGCGTTATCGCCGCCAGTTTCGCACGGATTTTCTACCGCAACGCGATTAACATCGGCCTTGCGATTCTCGAATGTCCCGCCGCGTCCGCCGCGATTCAAAACGGCGATACGGTTTCCGTCGACTTCAACACCGGGACTATCACCGACGAAACAAGCGGTCAGACGTTCGAGGCGGAGCCGTTCCCGCCGTTCATCCGCGACATGATTGAGAAGGGCGGCTTGATGGCCTCGCTGAAAGCGAAAGCGGCGAAATAATAGCCGCGTCGTATATCCTTCCTCTGTGTGTGTTGAGGGAAAGGGGGTGCAAGCCTTTGCAAAAGGATACCAAGCCCAAAAAGGATGATATTCAGGACGACGAGCGGAAAACGCCCTTTAGCCGTTCGGAATATCACGGCGTTATTACGTCTTACGCCGGGTTGGCGCTGTCCCTGATTGCCATTATCCTGTCTGTCATTACGATGTATCAATCCCATATGATGGAGACCCGGGAAATCGTGCAGATTCTGCGGGCGGAGGACGACGGCTACTATCATTTTGACGGGGAAACGCTGTTCAAGAAATTTCAGGTGACGGTAGCGAACAATTCCGCGATTCCCGTCAGCGTCGTGGAAATCACGATTGAACGCGGGGATGAGACACGAACGTTCAGAATTTCCGATTTTCCGGACAATTCGCAGTTGAATATAGACGCGAATTTCTCCCGACTGATTACAATTCCGTGGAGTATCGACACATCAGAAGAGAATGCACAAGTAATCCGAGAATACATGGGGGAAACGGAATCTGATATTGTCCTTTCTTCAAGATTCCCAGAAATAGGGACAAGTGTAATAGGCACTCCTTCGGATGAATCTAAATCGGGAGACGCATTAGAACAAGCACGCCAATGGCTTATCGACAATCCTAAAAAGGGCGAAGCGGAACGCGTTGACATCAAAGATGTTTTCCTATGGATGTGGCGGCAAGCTAAGCCATTACAAGAAAAACAAAAAGTCCTGACTTTATCTATTACACTTCATACGGCTAAGAATAATCAGTTTGTCTTAACAACAGAAGATATGGGACCGCCTGAATTTAAGCCGGATGAAAGCAAATGGGTAGTTGAGCGTCTTTTAGACACTGAGTCTTATTCAGCCGCTCTTTGGGCTTATGAGCAAAACCTATTAGAGGAGTGATAACCAATGGAAAAAACGATAGCGGTGATTCGCGGGGACGGAATCGGGCCGGAGATTATCGGGGAGGCGTTAGCCGTCCTTGACGTTATCGCGGAGAAGTACGGCCACAAGTTCACCTACAAGGAAGCGCCCATGGGCGGTAACGCAATCGACCGTTTCGGCGTACCCCTGCCCGACGAGAGTTTAAAGACCTGTCTGGACGCCGACAGCGTGCTGTTAGGCGCGGTGGGCGGCCCCAAGTGGGATAATCAGCCGTCGGAGAACCGCCCGGAACGCGGTCTGCTGAAACTGCGCGGCGGCATGAAGCTG
>JAFSOM010000561.1 GCA_017447005.1 Oscillibacter sp. | reverse complement strand
TGGTCGATAACTGTATCCCGTACATCGGCGGCGAGGAGGAGAAGAGCGAACAGGAGCCGCTCAAACTGTGGGGACGCGTCGCCGACGGGAAGATTGTCCCGGCGGAGGGACCGTCGATTACCGCGCAGTGCTTCCGCGTGGCGTGTCTGGACGGTCATATGGCGGCGGTGTTCATGAAGTTCAAGGACGGTTGCAAGCCCTCTATCGAACAAATCCGCGCCGATTGGGAGGCGTTCAAAGGCCCCGCGCAAGAACTGCAACTTCCGTCCGCGCCGAAACAGTTCCTGCACTACTTTGAGGAGCCTGACCGTCCACAGACCCGCCTTGACCGTAACCTTGAGCGCGGCATGGCGATTTCCCTCGGGCGTCTGCGCCCCGATACGCAGTACGATTACAAATTCGCCGGACTGAGCCATAACACCTTACGCGGCGCGGCGGGCGGCGGCGTACTCCTCGCCGAACTGCTCTGCGCGAAAGGCTATATGGACTAATCACGCGTCGAGCGGCGATTTCATAGACTGGTACGAATAAATCATCATCAATGGAGGGTTCCATATGAAAGGCCCCATTTTTACCGGTTGCGGCGTGGCGATTATCACTCCGTTCAAAAACGGCGCCGTCGACTTTGACGCCTTCGGCAAAATCATCGACTGGCAGATTGAAAGCGGTACGGATTCCATCGTCGTCTGCGGCACGACGGGCGAATCGGCTACCATGTCCAACGCCGAACGCCTGCAAACCATTCAATACTGCGTGGAGCGCGTCAACGGTCGCGTACCCGTTATCGCCGGAAGCGGCACCAATGACACCGCCCACGCCATTGCGCTTTCCAAGGACGCCCAGAGCGCCGGAGCCGACGCCCTTCTGCTCGTCACGCCCTATTATAATAAGGCTACCCAAAACGGACTTATCCAGCATTATCAGCGCATTATGGACGCCGTAAATCTGCCGTGCGTGTTCTATAACGTACCCTCGCGGACGGGCGTCAATATCGCCCCCGAAACCTACGCCAAACTCGCCGAACATCCCAACGCCCACGGCGTGAAAGAGGCGTCCGGGAATCTCGGCGCGATTCAAAAGACGCTCAACCTCTGTCCGGAGGACTTCTACATCTGGTCGGGCAACGACGACGAAACCGTTACGATTTCGGTCTTAGGCGGCAAGGGCGTCATTTCCGTCGTGGCGAATGTATTTCCGTCGGAAATGCGCCGTTTAACGCAACTGTGCGCGGCGAACGACTACGCCGCCGCCGGAAAACTGCAAGTGAAGCTGAAAGCGTTATGCGACGCGATGTTCTGTGAGGTGAACCCGATACCGGTCAAGGCGGCGATGAATCTGATGGGCCTTGACGCCGGAGAATACCGCTTGCCCATGTGCGAGCCGTCCCCCGAACACCTTGCGCTCATCCGCGACGTGTTGAAAGACTACGGACTGTTGAGGGCTTGATTTCCCTTACGCAAGCCGTCGGAGACGCTAACGTTTCCGGCGGCTTCGTTATGCCCTGCGTATTACGCGCATACCGGGAAAACTTTCTGAATTTATTTCCGTATTTCTCGGAATGCTAACACTTGTCAAACCGGCACCATCAAAAGCATGCCATCCGATAGAAATTACGCTATTGGGGATGTAGACACTAGTCAGTTTTGCGCAATCAAAGAAAGCCTCGGGTTCGATAAAAGTTATGCTATCGGGAATAGCAACGCTTGTCAGCCTCTTGCAACTATCGAAAGCCCCGCCCCCAATTACAGTTACACCATATTGAATTTCTACGTAAGAAATCATGTTGCGGTCATTCCACCATGGCGTGTCACGAGTTTGCGTTTCTCTGTCCCAGTCAAAATCCCACATAGCCCCATAACCGGAAATCGTCAGCAAACCGTTTTCACCTAGCGTATAGGTTACATTTTTTCCGCATTTGCCCCGGTTGATAATTTTTGCGGGTACAGATTGTAATGGTCCTCTACCTAAAATATCGGCAACTTCCTCCACTAACCCGTGTACGCGCTGTTCATCAGGCGGGTTAGCGTTGATAGTCGTAAACGGGCTAAGGTGATAAAAAAGGGCGTCAGACATTTCGCAATCGTCGATATGAAACGGAATGATTTCCTTGTCGTATTTGAACGCGATATTTACCTCGCTCAAGACGTTTTTTGATTGATTGCTGTCTTGATTCAGTATCAGCACAAATACGGAACATTCCCGGATTGCCTTTGTAATCCTGTCCGAGTAACGCCCGTGTCGGGAATCGCGCCCCATGTACCAACAAGTGATTCCGGCGCGGTTTAGTGCGTCGGCGATTTGCTGTGCAATATTATCGGCATTCCCTTTGCTATAGCTGATGAATACCTCCGCCACAACGCCGCCCCCTTTCCGGTTCATGCAAAGCGGTTTCTTATCTGACGTACTTCTCGTATCCGTGATACGCAATCCAGAAATCGCGTATTTCGTCGGCGTTTTTATTCAAAAAGCGCATAATCTTGTTTAAGTCGCTCTTGGAAATCCGGGAAGCGTTATGCGCCAATTCAAAAGAACCGTCCGACAGAAGCCAGATTTTTGTGGAGTTTGCGCTTGGACGGCGTTTTGAGATGTGCACATGAATCGGTTCGCCATTCTCAAAACTCCAAACGCTGATTTGAAAGCCGAATAATTCGTACAGCTTAGGCATCTTCCATCGCTCCCTCGGCAATGATGTCGCGGTTGCGGCGCAAAAAACGCTGAAAGTAGTCCGTTTCGGCGGGAGGAAAACCGTCGTTACGGATAATCCCGCCGTCCAAATCCATCACCGCCGTATTAAAGCCCTTGTTTTTCGCCTGTTCAAACGTAACCTCTACGCCGCTGTCCGTGCGCGTATAAGTCACGACCGTGTTTCCGTGAACGCAGAGCGTAACGTAATGACGCCGCATTTTCAACGCCCCCTTTGCGCCTGTTATGCTACCACATCCGGCGCAGTTTTGCAATAGGAAACGCGCCGGGATTTCCGCAGTAACGCGAAACGGGAGACGCCTTCCGTACTGGAAAGCGTCTCCCGCGTTACGTTCGCGTTACGTTTTGTTTTCGGCTTAATACATGCCGCCCATGTCGGGAGCCGCCGGAGCCGGAGCCGGGGGTTCGGGCTTATCCGCTACCAGAGACTCCGTCGTGAGCACCATAGCCGCCACGGAAGCCGCGTTTTCAAGAGCGGAACGCGTCACTTTCGCCGGGTCAATGATACCGGAGGACACCATATCGCAGTACTCTTCCTTGTAGGCGTCGAAGCCGTAGCCGTCCTTGCCGGACGTGCGCACCTTCTCCAGAATCACGGAGCCGTCAAGACCGGCGTTCGCGGCGATTTGACGAATGGGAGCTTCCAAAGCGCGGGCCACAATCTGTACGCCCGTCTTTTCGTCGCCCTCCACGGTGTCCGTCAGCGCGAGGACAGCCGGAATCACGTTGACGAAAATCGTACCGCCGCCAGCGACAACGCCTTCCTCTACGGCGGCGCGGGTCGCGTTCAACGCGTCCTCAATGCGCATTTTCTTTTCTTTCATCTCGGTTTCGGTGGACGCGCCAGCCTTGATGACCGCCACGCCGCCGGACAGCTTCGCAAGACGTTCTTGGAGCTTTTCCTTGTCGTAGTCGCTGGTGGTATTGCCAATCTGGGAACGAATCTGCGCCACGCGGCCTTTAATGGCCTTCGCGTCGCCGGCGCCGTCAACAATCGTGGTGTTTTCCTTCGTGACCTTCACCT
>JAFSOM010000560.1 GCA_017447005.1 Oscillibacter sp. | reverse complement strand
GAGGACATCGGCTTATGTATGATTACGACGTGATTTTCATTGGCAGCGGCCATGCCTGCAATCACGGCGCGATGGCGCTAAAAGCGGCAAGAAAAAAGGTCGCTATCGTGGAGCAGTTCAAGAACGGCGGAACCTGCACGAACTTCGGCTGCGACGCGAAAATTGTGCTGGACGGCCCCTTTGAGTACCGGGAAGGGCTGAAACGCTACAGTGACCTCGGAATCCCGACGCCGGAGATTCAATGGAATCCGCTCATGCGGTACAAAAAGCGGATTATCGGCGCGTTTGACCCGCTTCTGGGGAAAATCTTCACCGATATGGGCATTGACATGATAAAAGGCCGCGGACGCCTTGCCGACGCGCACACCGTTGAGGCGGAAGGCCACAAATACTCCGCCGAATACATCGTGATTGGCTCCGGCGCGAGAAACGCCAAGCTGAATATTCCGGGCAAGGAATACACGCACGGAAGCACGAACTTTCTGGATTTGGATGAAATGCCGGACCGTATTGTTTTTATCGGCGCTGGCGTCATTTCCATGGAGTTCGCCGGCATGGCGCTGGACATGGGCAAAAAAGTCACGGTCATTGAGTTCGCGCCCCGTGCGCTGGCGGCGTATCCCGAAAAGTACGTCAACAACATCATCGCCAAAATGGAGAGCATGGGCGCGGAGTTCGTCTTTGGTCAGGGCGTCTCGTCTGTGGAAAAAACGGACGGCGGTTATCTTGTGAAGGCCTCCGGCGGCTTTGAGACGGAAGCGGATTACGTGCTGGACGCCACAGGCAGAGTCGCCAATTTCGAGGATATGGGGCTGGAAGCCCTTGGAATTGAGGCGAGCCGCCGCGGAATCAAGGTGGACGGCCATATGCGGACGAGCGTCCCGAATATTTTCGCCAGCGGCGACGCGGTGGACAAAACGATTCCGAAACTGACGCCTACCGCCGAGTTTGAGTCCAACTATATCGCCGCGCAGATTCTTGGCCTCAACAGCGGGCCGATTCGCTATCCGATTATTCCGAATCTTGTCTTTACGCTTCCGCGTATCGCGCAGGCGGGCGTGACCGTAGAGGAGGCGCAGGCCGCCCCCGACAAGTACAGGGTCGTTGAGGTTCCATACGGACAGCAGAACGAGTGGGTAAACAACCGGGAACTGGACGCGGAATTTACCTTTATTATCGACAACGACGGTCATCTTGCGGGAGCCGCCGCGTATGGCGCGGAAGCGGCGTTTATGATTGATTTCCTGACACTCATTATCGCCAATAAGATGACCGCTGAAACTCTCCGTCGGATGATTTTCGCTTTCCCCACGCAGACCTATTCCGTAATCTCCGGACTGACCCCGTTGCTAATTCCCAGATAAAACCGGATGAAATCCGAACAGCGTTGCAGTTAAGGCACGCAAAGGGCGCTCCGCTATCCCAGCGTTCAGCGCCAAGTAGCGGAGCGCCCCGAAATTGGGGGAATGCGGTCATTTTTCAGTCATATGCAATTCGGACTTCCCTATCCTCAAGACTGCGTAAATTTTGGGAACTTGCGTATTGTTGCATATTAAATAATGAACAATTTAATATTGAACTTGTCACGCAAGCAAACCGCCGGAAAGCGTTTGAAATGAGCGTCGCGCTGGCGGAAATTGAAGGGGTGCGGATTATGGAACTGAACAAGTCGGGACAGGACTATTTGGAGGCTATCTTGATTGTGCGCAAGCAGAGAGGGGTTGTGCGGGAGATTGACCTTGTCAATCGTTTGGGATATGCCAAACCCAGCGTCAGCATTGCCGTAAGAAAACTTCGGAACGGCGGATTTCTGTCCATGGGCGACGATAAGCTGATTCGCCTGACGGATGCCGGGAAAGAGATTGCCGAGAAGATGTATGCGCGGCATTGCTTTTTCACCACGCTTTTCATTGCCCTTGGCATTGAGCCGACCCAGGCGGAAAAAGAAGCCTGTGAAATTGAGCATGATGTCAGTGATGAGACGTTTGACAGGATTCAAGCGCGATACGCGCTTTGTAATGCCTGTTGTGAGGAGGTAAAGTTCCATGCTGGATGAGAGCAAAATTCAGGCGGCTGTCCGCCTTTTTCTGGAGGGTATCGGAGAGGACGCGCAACGGGAAGGACTGCGGGAGACGCCGGAGCGGGTCGCCCGGATGTGCCGGGAGCTTTTCGCAGGGATGGGACAGAGCGCGGAACCGCATCTGCGAAAGACGTTCTCCACGGAAAACAGCGGGCTGGTTGTGGAAAAGAATATCCGCTTCTACTCACTGTGCGAACATCACCTCATGCCGTTTTGGGGTCACGCGCATATCGCCTATCTGCCGGACGGGAAAGTGGCGGGATTGAGCAAATTGGCCCGGACTGTGGAAGTTTACGCCAGACGCCCGCAGATTCAGGAGAATCTCTGCTGGCAGATTATGAACGCCATGATGGAAACTCTCCGTCCCCGGGGCGTCATGGTTGTGATTGAGGCGGAACATATGTGCATGTCCATGCGGGGCATTAAGAAGGATTCCTCCAAGACGATTACAACGGCGCTTGGCGGTTGCTTTGAGGACGATTACGCGCTTCAAAGCATGGCGCTGAAGTCCCTGCTGACGGAATGAGGAACGGCCTGTGAAAGACAAACTTCGCATCCTTTTTCTGGAGGACTTTTTCAGCTTTCTTGGCGGGACGGAGTACAATAATTATAATCTCCTGACGGGACTGAAACAGCGGGGACACGAGATTATGGTCTGTGTGGGGGAAAAGCCGTCGTTTGATACATGGCCATCCTTAATTCGGGAACAGGGAATCCCGTTCTACTCATCCAATCAGCCTTATTCCGATACGCCGGACAGGGAAGCGGAGCGGGCCTTCATCAAGGAACAGGCCGGGGAATTGATTCGGCAATGGCGCCCGGATTTGATTTTTGCCCATCCTCCCGGAAAACTCCTGATTGCGTATCTGGAATGTTTCCCGCAAAACCGCACGCCGATTGTCGCTATGGAATACACGGTTCCCGCTGAAAATACCAAGCGCTGGTATCAGCCCGAACTGCCCGAAATCCTGAAGCGGATTGCGGCCTTTATCGCCAAATGCGGCGCGGCGGAACAGGGACTGCGCTCTTTCTTCGGATACGACGGGCCAATCTACCGGATACCGAATCTGGTGGCGGGAGGGCCGGAGACGGAACCGGAATTACAGGGCGAATTACTCTCTGTCGGGTGTGTGGCGCGGCTTTCGCCGGAAAAGGGAATCGGGTTTCTTCTAGGCGCGTGGCGCTCCGTAACGGACGCTATCCCAAAGGCGACGCTACATCTCTACGGACATGGACTGTATGAGGCGTATTACCGCTCCCTGTCGGAATTTCTGGAAATCCGTGACCGGGTAATCTTTGAGGGGACATTCCCGCCTGTTACGGGCATTGCCGAAATTGCGAAGCGGCACCGCGTTTTTGTACAGCCGTCCCTCTTTGAAAGCGTTCCGAACTCCATGATTGAACTGATGTTGCGGAAAAAGGCGTTTGTGGCAACCAGAGCGGGCGGGATTCCCGAATTGCTGAACCCGGAAAAGGGTGAGGGGATTCTGATTCGACCCGGTTCCACGGAAGAGCTCGCGGAGGCTTTGCTGACGCTCCTGAACGACGGGGAACGCGCCAATCAAATCGCGGAAACGTCTTACCGTTCTGTCCTGAAAAGATATGATTACCAAACGACGATTCGGGCGTATGAATCCGCCTTTCTGGATGTCGTGAAGCGCGGGAGGGCGACGGAGCTTTGAAACTGATTCTCTTTATGGTGACAAGCGCCGACGGGGTCGCGGCGAAAGATGAACAAACTGACATTCGCGCATGGTCCTCCGCCGAAGACCACGAATTTTTTCTCCGGGGAGTGAAAGACTGTGACGCCGCAGTGATGGGACGCCGTTCATGGAATCCGGATGTCGTTTGTAAAAGAAAATACGTTCTGTCCCGTCATACCCGTGCGGAAGATTATGACGCCGCTACCGTCGTACTTTCTGGCGAGGCAAAGGAGATATACGGCAAAATTGCGGACGATGGAAACCGGACAGTCGCTTTGTTGGGCGGCCCCGCGACGAACTCTCTCTTTTTGAACGACGGACTGGTGGATGAAATCTACTTGACCATCGAACCCGTGCTGTTAGGCGCGGGGTTGCGCTTGACTTCCAAAGAACTCGTTGCCAATTTCAGACTGGAAGAAACCATCCGCTTAAACAAACGTGGAACCGTCGTTCTGCACTATACGCGTGAGAAGCGGGCCGAGAAGGCTTCCCGTTGGCGGAGAATTTTGCAAAACGGCTTATTTTTAGAGGTTGTCCGGCGGATAGAGCTTTCGGAGGAAAGCCGCCGATTCTGTAAGCACGGTTTGGGACACCTTCTGGATACCGCAAGAATTATGTATCTTATTACGCTGGAAAACGCTCTGCCTTTTCCAGAGGATTTGGTCTACGGGGCCGGACTTCTTCACGACATAGGACGCGACCCGCAAAACGGGGCGCGGACTTCCCATGCGCAGGCCGGGATTCCGGCGGCAAAGACAATTCTGGAGGAGTGCGATTACGCGGACGTGGAGATAGAGGAGATTCTCCGCGCTATCGCGTCGCACAGCGGCAGTAGAGACAGCGAGTTTCCGACAACTCTGGCGGCGTTGCTCTATCAGGCGGACAAGGCGGGGCGGCGCTGTTTCCACTGTCAGGCAAGGGCGGAGTGCTATTGGCCGGAGACTATGAAAAATAACAGTCTGTTGTTTTGAGCGACCGGACGCACGGATAGTTTTTCTCTCCGTGAAATAGACGCCCTCCGTGACGCTGTAACGGACGTTGAGTTTTGAAAAGCCCCCAGGGAAGTTATGAAACAGGCTCTAAAATCACAGTTGCAAGCGGAGCTTTTTTCGGATATACTGTCAGGCAGAAACCGAATTTTGATAGACGGGAGGGTTCCCATGGAGTTTTTACACGACGACAATCCGGTCGCGGCGTTTCTGAACCGGCTGATGGATTTGATTCTCGTCAATCTGCTGTTTGTAGCGTGTTCGATTCCGCTCGTAACAATCGGCGCGTCTTTCACCGCAGTGTACGACGTATGTATGAAACTGGCTCTGCGGGAAGAGGTCAGCGCCGTCAGCGCCTTTTTTCACAGTTTCATCCGCAATCTGAAACGCGCCACCGGCCTGTTTGCGCTGACTGTCGCGGTCGGGGCGTTCCTTGCCGTTGATTTCTGGTGCGCGCTCCGTTGGGATGTCGCGTTCAAATTCGCCTCTCAGGTGGTCATTCTGTCCGTATCTTACTTTTATATCGCCGTCGTCAGCCACGCGTTCCCCGCGCTCGCGTGGTTCGGGGAACCGGTTTTCCGGACTATTCGTCGCTCCTTTGTTTTGGCCATGCGAAACGGCGTCTATACCGTTTTCGTGATGGTGATGGACCTCCTGCCGATTCTGATGTTCTTCCTGACGCCGACCGCTTTCTGGAGCTTTCTCTTTCTCTGGCTGACCGTCGGTTTCGCGTTCCTCGCCTACCTGAACTCCCTGCATCTCGTCCGCCTGTTCGACCCGCAACGCGTCAGGGATATGGAAGAAAATCGCAGACAGGAGCGAAAGCGGAAAGGGAAATAGTCATATTATACAAAACCGCTTGAAAATTCCTGACAATGTGACGTTTTTTCCTGTTTTCGCATATAAGGATTGACAAAACGAACGCCAGCGGGTAGAATCTGAGCGGAATGTGGAATCGGTTCCATGATGACAGGCGAATCCCACAATTTTTTATTCCGACAATGTGGAACGGGTTCCATAGCGGATTGGGCGCTTCGCTCAATCAATCGTTTAAGGAGGAGATATGGATGAAAAGACTGTTCACTCTGGCGCTCGCCTGTTTGATGGCACTGTCGCTGGCTGCCTGCGGCGGGAGTTCCGGCGGCGGAGCTGACGCCAATCAGACGGCTGACAATGGCAGTGACGCCAACGAGACCGCTGTCACTTACCTGAACATCTGGCAACCCAGCGACAAGGAATCCGTCGAAAACTGGTGGGTGGAAAAGCTCGCCGAGTGGAACGCGGCGCACCCCGATATTCAGGTCAGCCGCGACGCCATTGACCGTTCCGACTCTTACGCCTATGACAACAAGGTCGCCACCGCCGTGACTTCCAACAGCCTCCCAGATATTCTGTACGTTGACGGCCCGCAGGTGTCCTATTACGCCGCCAACGGCATTACGCTTCCCCTCACGTCCTATTTCCCCGACACATCGGACTTCGTGGACTCCACGGTAGCCGAGTGCACCTATAACGGCGATTTGTACGCCATTACCGCCACGGAATCCTCTGTAGCCCTGTATTATAACATCGACTATATGAAGGAATGCGGCGTGGATTTAGACCAACTGGCGGCCTACACGGTGGATAATCCCATCAAGTGGTCGGAATTTGAGGCGCTCGCGGCGCAGTGTACCACGGAAAACTACGTGGGAACGCACATTGTCATGGACCACGGCGAGGGCCTGCCCTACGCGCTGGAACCCATGTACGTTTCCAACGGCGTGGACTACATCTCCGCCGACGGCACGACCGCGCAGGGCTACGTGAACAGCCCGGAAGCCGTGGAAACGACCGCTTTTCTTGCGAACCTGATTGCCAAGGGCTACGCCAATGTTGACCCCATCACGGACGAATTTTTGAACGGCGCCTGCGCCACGGAGATTCAAGGCTCGTGGGACGTGACGGTGCTGGAAGCCGCCGACTTCGAGTGGGGCGTCACCTATTATCCGGTCTCCGATAAGACCGGGACGCCCGTCTCCCCCTGCGGCGACTGGGCGGCGGCGATTACCCGGAACTGCTCCAACCCGGACGCGGCGGGCGAGTTCCTCCAGTGGCTGATGAGTCCGGAAAATGTGGCCTCCTATTCCGCAGCGATTTCCAAGCCCGCCTCGCGCCTCTCCGCCTACGACGACCCCGCGATGGCGGCGTACAAAGAATATCCGCTCTCCGTCTTCCAAGAGGAATTGTCCAACAACGCCTCTCCGCGTCCCCGGACGCCCTCCTACGCGACGTTCTCCACAGACTACGCCGAGGCTATGACGAATATCTTCGCCCGCGCCGCCTCCAACGGGGAAGTGGACGAGAGCTATATTCAGGAACAGTTGGATAACGTCGCCTCCAAATTCGAGAAGGACTACAACGACTATTACGCCTGATTTGACTTTCAAGACCGCGCCGTACTGCGGCGCGGCTATTTCATCCGGTTCAGGAAAAGGGGGAATCCGTTGTGCCCGCGTCCAATCTGTCGGCGAGAAAGCGGAACGAACGCATCTCGGCGTATGTCTTCATCGTTCCGGCCGTCGCGCTTCTCATCGCGTTTCTGGTGGTGCCCATGGTCTATACGGTCTACTACTCCGTGTTCCGCTATCAGGTCATGCGCCCCGACAACATCACTTTTGTCGGACTGAAAAACTATCTGGAACTGTTTCAGGATTCCGATTTCTGGCAGTCCCTGCGGAACACCCTGTACTTTACCGTCGTGGTGGTTCCGACGCAAACCGTTCTTGCGCTTGCGCTGGCGCTATTGGTCTCCAAACGCTTCCGGGGCGTGTCCGTCTTCCGCACTATGTATTTCAGCCCGCAGTTGACCTCCATGGTGGTCATCTCCGTGCTCTGGATTGTGCTCTACAACTCCAACCCCAACACAGGCCTGATTAACTCCCTGCTGGTGAATCTGGGTATGCAGCCGGTCAACTTCCTGACAAACCCGAAAACGGCTATGAACGCGATTATCTTCATGTCGGCGTGGCAGGGCGCCGGATACCAGATGATGATTTTCCTCGCGGGGCTTCAGGGAATCCCCGGCGAGCAGTACGAGGCGGCTTCCATTGACGGTGCGAGCCGTGTCCAGCAGTTCCTCTACGTCACGCTCCCGAACCTGCGCGGCACTATCAAGTATGTTATCATGATTACCATGATTCAGGCTATGAAACTCTTTACGCAACCTTACGTCATGACGCAGGGCGGTCCGGAGAACAAGACCCGGACAATGGTCTACTACATCTATACGCAGGGCTTCCAGAAGGGGAATTTCGGCTACGCCTGTTCGGTCGCGGCGGTGTTCTTCGTCATCGTCGTGACCATGTCCCTGATTATGCAGCGGATTACCGCGGAAGACTGAAAGGAGGCGGTTCTATGAAATCCATGAAGGCGTCCGCGTTTCTGGCCAAGTTCCTCTTTTACTTCGGAAACCTCGTCATTGGCGTTATCTTTGTGTCTCCCCTGATTTGGATGATTTCCGCGTCCCTGAAACCGGAGGCCAAGATTTTCGCCAATATGAACTCCATCGCCACGTTTTTCCCGGTCGAGCCGTCGCTTGACAACTACGTGGAAGTGTTCCGCCGGATTAACATGCTCAACGTGTTCAAAAACACCGTCCTGTATATCGCGCTGATTCTGGTATTCGACCTGATTCTCAATTCCATCTGCGGCTACGCGCTGGCGAAATTCAGGTTTCGCGGGCGGAGAGCGGTTCTGACACTCGTCGTGGCCTTGATGGTGCTCCCCATGGAAGCCATTCTCCTGCCGCTCTACATCGAGATGAATCAGTTGGGCTGGGTGAATACGTTGCAGGCTTTGGTGGTGCCGTTTATCGCCAAGTGCTTCTCAATCTACATGTTCTACAACTTCTTCCGGGATATCCCGGACGACCTGCTGGAAGCCGCCGCTATAGACGGGTGCAGTCCTATCGGAACCTTTTTCAAAGTCGTCGCGCCGATTTCCAAGACGGTTTACGCCACTGTGCTGATTCTGGATTTCGTCGCCCACTGGAACGACTTCATGTGGCCGTTCCTCGTCATGACCGGCGTGGAAAACCGCACGATTCAACTGGCGGTGCAGTCCTTCTTCAGCACAAGTCCCGTCCACTACAGCGCTATTATGGCCTCTCTGGTAGTCTCCGCCATTCCCATGGTCGTGATGTTCATCTTTATGCAGAAATACTACGTGGAAGGCATCGCCTCTTCCGGTATCAAGGGATGAGGGAACGTCCCCGCTCTTCCGTTCTCAGATAG
>JAFSOM010000048.1 GCA_017447005.1 Oscillibacter sp. | reverse complement strand
TACCAAATGACTATCAGCGACGTGTACACCCCCGGCAGAACGACCGGACAGTACATCACCTATCAGGGCAGTCGGATTCCCATCTACGCGGGCGTCCAGACGCGGAACGTTTACTCAGGAGACTTCGTATGGCGTACAGGCCACCGCTTGCGTTATCTGGGGAGCCGCTATAACGCGCAATTCGGCGTGGACGTGTCCGCCTATCAGAACCGCGACCGCGCCAACGGTACGATTAACTGGGCCGCCGCCAAAGCCGACGGCGTACAGTTCGCTATGATTCGCGTCGGACTGCGCGGCACCTCAACCGGAGCCTTGCGCGAGGACGCCTATTACGCCCGTAACATCGACGGCGCAATGGCGCAGGGTATCCAGACCGGCGCGTATATCTTCTCACAGGCGACCACTATCGCGGAGGCTATCGAGGAGGCCGACTTCGTCATCGCCCGTCTGCGCGGTCATAAGATTAACGGCCCCGTCTCCATTGACTGGGAGATGAAAGACCGTTCCTATCGCGTCTACGGCACCTCCAAGGAAATGGCGACCGCGTGCGCGGTGGCGTTCTGCAAGCGCGTCGCCGCCGCCGGGTATACGCCCATGGTCTATAACAGCCGTTACGTGGCGTATATCAAGTACGACCAAGGCGCGTTAGCCCCCTATATGATGTGGTATCCGCAGTACTCCCCCACCAGCGACACGTACCCCTACCCCAACCTGTACTATCAGATGGACTACTGGCAGTTCACCGACAGCGCCGTTGTGGAGGGTATCGGCACGAAAATCGACGCGAACATCTGGTTCAAGCCCAAGGGCTGACCGCAAACCGAAAGACTGACGCGGAAACCGTCATGAAAACGGACAACCCCCGGCGCGTTGCGTGTCGGGGGGATTTTTTGCGCCAATGCTTCCCAAGCCTCATAAAAAAATTCGACGCGTCTTGACAGGAAAACGGCGCGGGTGGTATCATAGCAGGCGACGCGGAAACTGTCGCGCATGAGGATGGATTATGAAACTTGCAAGCGCCGCTTCCAAAAAACGCGCCGTCACGGACTGGCGCCATTACTGGCTTGCGATGGCCCTACTGTGCGCGGTCACGCTGACGCTGGTTCTGAGCGTGCGCGTGGTTTTCCGCCGTACCGCCTACATCACGCTCCCGGACAGTATCGGCCTGACGGGCGGCGGGACGCGTCCGGGCGGCGCGACCGCCTTCTCGACGCTGGAGGTCACGCCCGACACCGTGCAGGCCGTGATTGCCACGTTGTCCCGCGAAACGCGCTACCGCCGCGACGTGACGGTACGCCGGACGTGGAGCGGCGGCAGTGTCGACACCGCGCTGACCGTCACCGTCTCCGGGCCGTGGACACGCGTTGACCGCGTCCTGACGGGCGGCGGCGTCCGTCACGCAATCACCGACGGCGACGTAACCTATCTCTGGTACGACGGCGACGCGCAAGCCTTACGCCTCCCCGCCGGGGCCGTCAGCGCCGATAACGAACAGCTGACCCCCACCTATGAGGACGCCTTACGCCTTCCGCGGGAACGTATCGCGCTGGCCGACTATCACCGTATCGAATCGGGCATTGACTGCGTTTACCTTGAGACGACGCCGGAGAACAGCCGGAGCGAACGTTACTGGATAAGCGTCTCGACGGGGTTGTTAGTGGCGGCGGAAATTCTGCTGGAAGGGAACGCCGTTTACTGGATGGAAGCGGGGGAAGCGGAGGAGCCGTCGCCGGACGCCTTCACCCTGCCCGACGGGACAGTATTATTAGCCGACCCGTGAGGCGTAAACGGGATTGCCGTCCGGCCTGTGAGGGATGAAAAATCGAATATTCGTTCTATTTTCGGGTGATTCCCGTCATAAATGTGGAAAACTTTGTGGAAAATGTGGAAAACTTTGTGGAAAACTGGCCTTGACCCGTCGAAAAGGAGGCGTCGCCGTGACCGCGCAGGAAATGCTTGACAAACTGCTCCGCGCTTATCAGACCTATTATAACGTGGAAACGCGTCGACCCGTGGCGCCGTTTATCGCCGAGGCAACGTTCCACTCCCATGAGACGCAGTATTTTCTCGTCAGGAGCGCACGTATCGCCGAGGCCGAATCCAATGAATATGTCTATTTCGCGCTGGAGGAATCGCTGACCGTCCCGCGTCTGAAAGCCCTTGACGCCGCCGCTTGGAACGCCGGACGCGCTAAGGTTTCGCCCCACCGCGACCACCGCAACAGCGACGTAACGTTATTGATTCTCGCGTCCCGGGTGGAATCCGACGCCTTCGCGCTTGTCCCGAAACTGAAACATTATCAGAGTTATCGCTTCGGCTTTCAGGGCTGGAGCCATTACCGGCTGGCGGTCGTGGAGGCGGAATCGGGGCGCATGGCCTGTAACCGTCAGGCGAAAACGTTGCAAAAGTTCCTGAAACGCAATCTTGACCTTCGCTAATACGGCGCGTAATCGGCGCAATCCGGCGGGAAACCGTGCGGTTTGGCATATCACACAATCGGAAAGGATGAAACCAACTCTATGCAGGCTGTATGTATCATTGTGGCGGCCATTGTCATTCTGCTTATCGCGTATGTGACCTATGGCAACTGGCTCGTGAAACAGTGGGGCGTTGACCCTACGCGCAAAACCCCCGCCAATACCATGGAAGACGGCGTGGACTATGTCGCGGCGAAACCCGCCGTACTCATGGGACATCACTTTTCCTCCATCGCCGGGGCCGGGCCTATCAACGGACCGATTCAGGCGTCGGTATTCGGCTGGGTTCCCGTATTCCTCTGGTGCGTGTTCGGCGGCATTTTCTTCGGCGGCTTACATGACTTCGGCTCGCTGTTCGCCTCCATCCGGCACGACGGAAAGGGCATGGGCGAAATTATCAAGGATACCATGGGCAAACGCGCCGGACGCCTCTTTATTGTGTTCGCGTTGCTCGTACTCATCCTCGTTATCGCGTCGTTCGTGAACGTCGTCGCGGGCACGTTCGCAAGCGACCACTACGGAATCAGCGCGAATCCGTCCGGCAACGAAACGACCGCTATGATTTCCTTACTCTTTATCGCGCTGGCGGTGGTGTACGGTATCGCAACGAACCGTTTCGGGCTGGGCGTCATGCCGGCGACTATCGCGGGTATCGTGTGCATTTGCCTCATGCTCGTGCTCGGCCTCAACGTCGGAATCGCCATGCCTACCATGCCGTGGATTATCTTTATCTGCGCTTACATTACCATCGCGTCGCTCGTGCCCGTGTGGATTCTGTTGCAACCCCGCGACTACCTCTCCAGTTTCCTGCTCTACGGCATGATGATTCTTGCCATTGTCGGCATTGTGATTTCCGGCTTTACGGGTACCGCTACGTTTGAGCTTCCCGCGTTCCGGGGCTGGCGTACAGGCATTGGCCCCATGTTCCCGGCGCTGTTTATCACGGTAGCCTGCGGCGCGTGCTCCGGCTTCCATTCGCTTGTAGCGACCGGAACCACGTCCAAGCAACTCAACAGTGAGGCGGACGCGAAACCCATCGGCTACGGCGCCATGCTGGTTGAATCCGCGCTGGGCGTCGTGTCGCTGATTGCCGTCGGCATGGTGTTCACAAAGTATCTCAACGGCGAATTTGGCTCCCCGTCCGTGGCGTTCGCGTCCGGCATTGCGTCCATGTTCGGCGCGGAAACAACGTCAATTTATAACACCGTCCGCGCCCTGCTGACGCTCGCCGTCTCCGTATTCGCGCTGACAAGTCTCGATACCGCCACGCGCCTTAGCCGTTTCATGTTCGCGGAACTCTTCCTCAAAGAAGGAGAGGCCTCTTGGCGCGACGCTACGGGCATTCGGAAAGTTCTCACGCATCCGCTCGTGGGCACGCTGATTATGGTCGTTATCGGCGGGACGCTCGGCGCGTTGAAGCTGTCGCAAATCTGGGCGCTGTTCGGCGCGGCGAATCAACTGCTGTCCGGACTGGCCCTGCTCGCCGTCGCCGCGTGGCTCGGCAACGTCGGCAAGAACAATAAGATGTTCTACTTCCCCATGACCTTTATGCTTATCGCCACGCTGTGCAGTCTGTGTATGACGGTCAAGACGAAAGTCGGCCTGATTGGCGGCGGCGGGGCCATGTGGGGCGACTACTTCCAGCTTGTGTTCGCCGCGGCTATGGTCGTACTCGCCGTGATTCTCGCTATTGAGGGCGTACAGACCATGATGAAACAGGGCAAAGGCGTCAAGGCCTGATTTGTCCTCGCTCGATGTGAAAAGCGGCGGCGGGGCGTATTATCATGAAAGGATAAAGCGAATTTATGCAGGCTGTATGTATTATGGCGTCGGCCATTGTTCTGTTACTTCTCGGGTACGTATTCTATGGAAGCTGGCTTGCGAAACAGTGGGGCGTTGACCCCACGCGCAAACCCCCCGCCCATACCATGCGGGACGGCGTGGACTACGTGCCGGCGAAACCTGTCGTACTGCTGGGCCATCACTTCGCCTCTATCACGGGGCTTGAGCCTGTCAACGGGCCGGTTATGGCGTCCGTATTTGGCTGGGCGCCCGTATTCCTGTGGTGCGTACTGGGCGGAATCTTTTTCGGCGGCCTGCATGACTTCGGCGCCCTGTTCGCCTCTGTCCGTCACGACGGAAAAAGCATGGGGGAAGTTATCAAGGACGCCATGGGTAAGCGCGCCCGACGCCTTTTGCTTGTCTTCGAGCTGATACTGCTCATTCTTGTTATGGCCTCGTGCGTGAACTCCATAACGAATATGTTGGCAAGCGACGGCTTCGGCCTTAGGGTGAATCCGTCCGAAAATGAAACAGTCGGCATGATTTCCGCGCTCTTTATCGCGCTGGCGTTCGTCTACGGTATCGTTATCAACCGTTTCGAGCTGGGCGTCGCGCCCGCCGCTGTCGCGGGTATCCTTGGCGTATGCCTCATATCGTTCTGCGGCTTGCGCTTGGGAATCGCCATGCCTAGAACGCCGTGGATTGTCTTTCTCTGCGTTTATATCACGATTGCGTCCCTTCTGCCCGTGTGGACGCTCCTCAGGCCCCGCGATTACCTCTCGGCATTGCTGTTTTGGGGCCTGATGATTCTTTCCGTTATCGGCATTGCGATTTCCGGCTTTACGGGGACGCTCACCTTTGAGCTGCCCGCCTTCCGCGGCTGGAACTCCTCCATTGGTTCCCTGTTCCCGACGCTGTTTATTACGGTAAACTGCGGCGTGTGCGGCGGCTATCATGCCCTGATTGCCTCCGGAACGACCTCCAAACAACTCAACAGTGAAGCCGACGCCAAACTCGTTGGTTACGGCGCAATGCTGACGAAATCGGCGCTGTCCGTCATAACTCTGATTGCCGTCGGCGCGATGTTCACGAAGTATATCAGCGGGGAAGTTGTCTCACCGACTATCGTGTTTGCCGCCGGCATTGCGTCCATGTTCGGCGCGGAAACGTCGTCGATTTACAGCCTCGTCTACATCATGCTGACGTTCGCCGTCTCCGCGTTCCTGCTGACAAATCTCGACACGTCTACCCGCGTCAGCCGTTTCGTATGGACCGAATTTCTCCTCAAAGAAGGAGAAACTTCTTGGCGCGACGCGTCCGGTATGCGCAAAGTCTTGGCCCATCCGCTTGTCAGCGCGCTGATTATGGTCGTTATCAGCGGGACGCTCGGCGCGTTGAAGCTGGTGCAAATCTGGGCGCTGTTCAGCGCGGCGAGTCAACTGCTGGGCGTTCTGGCCTTACTCGCCGTCGCCGCGTGGCTCGGCAACGTCGGCAAGAACAATAAGATGTTCTACTTCCCCATGACCTTTATGCTTATCGCTACGCTGTGCAGTCTGTGCACGACGGTCACAACGAAAGTTGGCTTGATTGCCGGCGGCGGGGCCATGTGGGGCGACTACTTCCAGCTTGTATTCGCCGCGGCTATGGTCGTACTCGCCGTGATTCTCGCTATTGAGGGCGTACAGACCATGATGAAACAAGGCAAAGGCGTCAAGGCCTGATTCGCCCCGACGCCTACCGCTACCCCCTTCCGATTATGGGAGGGGGCTTTTGTTTTTACTCCGCAAGGGTTTCGGGCGCGTTTACTCCGCAATAGTTTCGGGCGTATAGCCGCCGATACGAACCCCGGTATAGTAGTGCGTGAGGATAGCGCGATAATCGGCGCCGTCGCGGGCCATCTGATTCGCGCCGTACTGACTAAGCCCGACGCCGTGCCCGTAGCCCGTGACGTAAAATTCTACCTTACCGTCGCCGTACTCCCACGTAAAACAGGCGGAACGCAGTCCCAGCGCGGAACGAACGCGGCTTCCCTGCGTCTTGATTCCGCCGACGTACATCGTGATAATATTCCCGGCGGCGTCGCGTTCGGCGTCGGTGAGCCACTCGGACACGTCGCCGGAGAGGTTCGCCTTGGGGAACGCGTCGCGGAGTTTGTCCTGCAAGCGGGACAGCGTAAACTCGACGTGGCTGTAGTAATTCGGGGTATTGTCGGCGTTTTCGGGAGAGGTCACGGGCTGTAGATACGGCTTATCGCCCGACCAGACATCCCCGGATGTACGCGTCAGGCCGCTGGAGGACGCGTGAAAGACGGCTAGAATCGGTTCGCCGTCGTAGAGCATGGTTTCGCCGTCGGTGTCGATGACGGCGGCGCGGAGTTTCTGTTCCTCGTCCTCGGGGAGATAGCCCCACTTCTGACGCGCCGACGCCGCGCTCAAATACGCCTGACAACACGCCGGACTGGTGCAAATATCGGCCCTGTCGCCGTGCTTACTGCCCGAATGCAACATATAGCGCGTATACGTCCGGGCGGCGACGGCCTGCGCTTTGAGGGCTTCCAGCTCAAAGTAACCGGGCATTTCCCCGCGCAGTACGCACACAAGATACTCCTGCATGGACATCACGGAAACTTCGTCGTTCGTGCGGTTCAGGACGCGGAGATAGCAATCTTCGTCCAATTGACCGCGGAACGGTTCGACTTCGGGCGCGGCGGCTTCGGCCTCGGCGACGCTCTCCGCTAACGCGTCGGCCTGCGCGATTTGCGCGAGCGTATCGGCCCCGGCGCCTTGGGCAAACGTATCGGCCCCGGCGGTACGGTCGACGCTCTCCGCTTGGGCGACGCTGTCGGCGGGAAGGCTGTCCGTTTCGGCCTTGACGGCGGCTTCCGGCGAACGTTTCAGCGCCGCGGATACCGACGCGCTTTCGCGGCCCGCGTCGGACGTAAACAGGAACGGCACGAGGAACAGTAACAGGTACATCGCCGCCGACGCCGTCAGTACCGCGTGTAAGGGATGTTTTTTTACTTTACGGGTACGTGCGCGGCGACGGCGTCCGGAATCGGCGCGGCGCGTGGAACTGGTACGCGGCGCGGATTCCGTGCGCGTTGCGCTCTCCTGACGCGTTGCGGCGTCCGTAGGCGCGACGTTTGGACGCGTTGCGGCGGCGTCTGTGCGCGTGATGACTTGCGCAGACGCGGCGGTTTGCGTTCCCGCGACGTTTGGACGCGGCGCGATAGTTTGCGCGGACGGCGCGGCGGCGTTCGGACGCGTGACGCTCTCCCATTGCGTGACGCTTCCTTGACGCGGCGCGGCGTCCTGACGCGGTATGGCGGATTCCGTGCGCGTAACGGCTTGCGGACGCGGTATGGCGGTATTCGTCCGGCGACGCTGTGACGGAATTTGACTCGGATACTCTCTCAATGGAACCCCCTCCTTGACCGGCTTGCCGGACGTTTGCTTCTAGTCTATGCGTCCGGTTCGTCGAACAGGCCCGACTTTCCCTGTTATTTTACCACATCTTTCGCCGTTACGCAATCCCGACGCGGCAAATCGGGGCAAACAAAATTTTGAAAAGCCGCCTTGAAATCTACGAGGCGCCTGTGCTACAATTTTTACAAAGTCGATTTGCCGAAATAAAAAGGGGGAGGCGTACATATGGAGTGCAAAAGTTGCGGTTCAACCAGTTTCAGATACGACGATATGGGAAATGCTGTGTGCGAGTACTGCGGAAGACGCTACTTTGACGCGGCCCGTCTTGTCGCGGAGAGACTGCGGAAATACGAAGCGGCCTCCGATTTTGAAATTGAGGCGGGAAAACTGCTAAAATACAAAGGCGCTTCCACGGAAGTGGACATTCCGAAGGGGCTGGGGATAAAAGCCATTTGCGCCGGAGCGTTCGCCAATCAGCCGTATTTGTCCGGCGTTAGGATTCCGGAAGGGGTCGAGGTCATTGAAAACGGGGCGTTTTCGGGCTGTACGAGCCTGAGCGCTGTCGCAATACCGGGCAGCGTGCGAAAAATCGGAGCCGCGTGGGAAAGGAATCAGCGCAACGGGACAGGCGCGTTTGAGGGGTGTTCCGGTCTGCGAAGCGTCACGTTTTCGGAGGGCTTGCGCGAAATTCAATTCCGCGCTTTCGCCGGGTGTTCGAGTTTGGAAACGGTCTCCATGCCCGACAGCGTGGAGGTATTAGGCCAGAATGCGTTTTGGAATTGCTCCGCTTTGACTTCCGTCCGCATTTCCAGACGCGTCGGCAGAATTGAAGGCGGCGCGTTTTCAATGTGCTCCAATCTCAAGGAAGTTGTAATTCCTGACGGGGTAACGTTTCTTGGTTGCGCGGCGTTTGGCGCTTGCGCTTCCTTGTCGAGCGTCACGATTCCCGACAGCGTCACGGATATTGAATACGGCGTTTTCCGGAACTGCGAAAACCTCCATGATGTGACCGCCTCCATGGCGTGGAAGGAAAAGCATTGGGAGAAGATAGACTTCCTGAAAAAATATGACCCTCATCCCCGGCTCACCTTCTTTCGCAAGCATCGCTTTCGCATCATTGTAGGCATTCTCTGGTTCATTGCAAGCGTAACGCTTTATATTACGGCAGTAGCGGACGGAGAACCGCCTTTATCGATAGAAACAATAGGGATTTCGATTTTTGGCCCGCCTCTTCTGGCAGGGTTTTTCATGTTGATGTTTGGGTGTTTTGGCTCCGACGCATGACATTCATTGCCGACCGCGGCGCGGGAAACGATTTTTTTTCCTGCGGCGCGGATTTTCTTTGCAATCCGGCGCGGAATGTGGTATGATACGCTTGTTGCGCTATGTCGGACTTCCGACGGCGCGTAAAACGCATACGAACCGCCCACAGCGGCGGATGTTAAGGAGTTTTGTTTCTATGGGCTTATTAAAAAGACTGTTCGGGGACTACAGTACCCGCGAACTGCGGAGTATCAACCCCATCGCGGACAAAATCGAGGCCATGGCGGACGAGTACAAGGCCATGTCCGACGCGCAACTGCAAGCCAAGACCGACGAGTTCAAGCGGCGTCTGTCCGAGGGCGAGACGCTCGACGACATCCTCCCGGAAGCGTTCGCCACGGTACGCGAGGCCGCCGACCGCGTCATCGGCCTGCGTCCCTACCGCGTACAGCTTATCGGCGGTATCGTGCTCCATCAGGGGCGAATCGCCGAGATGAAAACCGGTGAAGGAAAGACGCTTGTCGCCACGCTCCCGGCGTACCTCAACGCGCTGACCGGAAACGGCGTGCACATTGTCACGGTCAACGACTACCTTGCCACGCGTGACAGCGAGTGGATGGGCAAGGTACACCGCTTTCTGGGCCTGAAAGT
>JAFSOM010000559.1 GCA_017447005.1 Oscillibacter sp. | reverse complement strand
TGTTCGGGGAGCAGACGGACATGGGCAATCCGGCAGTCGGCCTGTTTCTTGTACTTGGAAATGACGGATTCCCCGATAATCGACGCGCCGTTGTCGAACGTGGCCTCTAATCGAACGTCGGCAGTCGTGACGGGCAACACGCGTCCGGTAATCGCCAAGACCTCGCTCATACGGGCGACGGCGACATCAAATGACGGCGAAATCCCGTTGAGGGCCGCTAATAATAAATTGCCGAAACTCTGTCCCGTCAAAACGCCCTCCGTGAAACGGTAGTGCATTAAGTCTTTGAGTACGGATTCCGTATTCGCTAAAGCCTCGCAACAGGCGCGGATGTCTCCCGGCGGCGGCATGCCCAAATCCTGACGCAGTACGCCGGAGCCGCCGCCGTCGTCGGCGACCGTGACAATGGCGGAGATGTTGCGGGAGTACTGTTTCAGGCCCCGGAGCAGATTGGACAATCCGTGACCGCCGCCAATAGCGACGATTTTCGGGCCATACGTGCGCGGAACCCGGTAAGCGGTTTGTCCGCGTGACATAGCCTCTAGTCACCCCTTCCCATGTCCCGGTGCACTTCCGTGACGGGGTAATCCAAGGCCCGTATGCGATTGACCATCTCATGGGCAATGGCAACAGAGCGGTGATGTCCGCCCGTACAGCCGATAGCAATCACGAGGCCCGTCTTGCCTTCCAGCGCGTAGAGCGGCAGACTGAAACTCAAAAAATTCTGGATATGCTTCAAAAACTCCGTCGTCTGCGGGAAACTGAACACATAGTCGGAAACGGCGCGGTCAAGGCCCGTCTGGTTGCGCAGTTCCTCTATGTAAAACGGATTGGGCATAAAGCGCACGTCAAAGACCAAATCGGCCTCCAGCGGCAGACCGTACTTGAACCCGAACGAGATAATGTTGACGGTCATGCCGCCCTTTTCGCCCGATTCCCCGAAGAGGTTCAACAATTCCTGACGCAATCGCGCCGTGGAGATACGCGACGTGTCGATAATCACATCGGCGCGTTCGCGTACGGGCCGCATGAGTTCGCGTTCCATCCGGACGGCCTCATCGAGCGAGTCGGCGTCCTCATGGAGTGGGTGAACGCGGCGCGATTCCTTGTAGCGGTGAATCACCACTTCCGGGGACGCCTCCAGAAAGAGCAGTCTACAGGAAAGATTGTCCATGCCCTTGAGCTTTTCGAGCACGGCGAAGAAGTCGGACGGGCTTTCGGCGGTACGCACGTCGTAGACCAGCGCGGCGCGGCGGTAACGGCTCCCGCCCACCGCGCAGAACTCCGAAAACTTCAGAATCATGGCGGCGGGCATATTGTCCACGATGTAAAAGCCCATATCTTCCAAAAAGGAAGCGGTTTTACTTTTCCCGGCGCCCGACAGGCCGGATATGATGAGAATTTCCATAAACAACGACTTCCTTTCGGAATGTGGAAAGATGAAACGAACGGGAGCGGCCCCGCAATGGAAGCGGCCTCATGACGCTATCGCCACCGCGCTTGGCGCGTTCAGTCCCTCTCCCGCGACGAAAGCGGGTAATTCCGGCGCCGGAGTTGTTCAAACATGGCATAGCCGTTTGCGCGGCATTGCGGACAGGGGTTGACGAGCGCCCGAACCAATCCGAGCTTGTAGGGGCAATGTGCGCACGGAGGTTTCAGATATTTCAGCGGATTTTTCATGCCGTAACCCTCCCGCGTTTCCGCTAAGTATCCATCACCAAGGCGCGTCTTGAAGCGTGACGCTCGCAAGTCTGATTCCCAAGTCGGAGAGCGCGTGATTGAGCGCGTTTTGAATGCGGCTGACCTTCAAGGTAATGCGAACCTTAGAGCCGTTCATCTCAAAGCGGATACTCTCTACCGAGATTCCGAAACTACGGGCTTCCTGATTCACGGCCTTGAGAATTTCTTTCGGGGCCGGGCCCCAATTCGCGCCATCCACAAACTCTCTGTTCGCTCTTTCCGTACTGCGCGAATTGAGGGAGCGAACCTTCTTGAAAAAGTACCCGTGCACCCACAATTTCACCGGGCCGGAAAGTTTTCCGGAAACAAAGCGGTCTAATCTGTCATAATTAATGCTGTCAACATCAAGTTGAATTTGATACCTGTCTTTTAAAATCATTGCAAACTCCTCCGTATCATGACGCCGCTTTCCTGTCCGACAGGCGCCACGCCTTATCGCTTCCGGCTGTTCCGCCGACGCTTATTCGAGAATCCGCACTTCCGGCTCTAACGTGACGCCTGTTTTGTCGTACACGCGCTTCTGGACTTCCCGAATGACCGCCAACACGTCCGCGCTTGTGGCGTCGCCGCGGTTAATCACGAAACCCGCGTGCTTTTCCGACACCTCCGCGCCGCCGACGCGCAAACCTTTCAGCCCGCATTGCTCAATCAGCGTTCCGGCGTAATGTCCGGCGGGGCGCTTGAACGTGCTCCCCGCGCTGGGGAACTCCAACGGTTGCGACGCCTTGCGGCGGCTCATGAGCGTTTCCATTTTGGCGCGGATGTCGGCGGGGACGCCGGGTTCCAGACGGAACAACGCCTGTAAAACGTAAGTCCGGGGCTGTTCCATCATGATACTGTGGCGGTAGGACAGCTCCAAGGCGTCTACCGTCAGATAGGTAATGTCCATATCCGACAGAACCATCGCGCCGGAAAGAACCTGCGACATTTCGCCGTCATAGGCTCCGGCGTTCATGCACACGCCGCCGCCGACCGTCCCGGGGATACCGTGGGCGAACTCCAAGCCCGTCAGGCCGCGCGCGCACGCGAACTCCGCCGCCTGTCGCAACGAACACCCCGCTTCCGCGAAAATCGTATGGGGCTGGGGGCCGGGTTCGAGCTTGCGCATGTCCCGCGTATTGATAACGAGGCGGTCAAGACCGGAATCGGGCGCGAGTAAGTTCGTACCGCTTCCCATGACGAGCGGCTCCGTTTGGCATTCCGTCGCGCAGGCGAGAATTAACAGAAATTCGCCCGTATTTTTCGGGAAGGCCATCCGCGCCGCCGGGCCGCCTGTCCGGAAGGACGTATGCCGCTTCATCGGCTCTTCCGGCAACACTTTTACGCCCGGAAATTCGGACATCTTGCGGTCAAATTCGGTTTTCCAGTCCATACGTCTCCGCCCTCCGCTTTCTGACGCCTCACGCGTCCGCTCTTCCGTTTATTCTATGCGCGTCCCCGGGAAATTACAATTCCGCTTGCGGCTTGCGGCAGCGCGTAATTGCCCCTCATCCGCCACGGCTTACGCCGTGGCGCCTTTCTCCCTTGGGGAAGGCTTTTTGTCGCAATCCCGCAACGTTTTCGCAATGATTCCGCGCCGTTGTTACGATTACGCTGTCAATCTTGGCCTTCCCCCGGAACGGGGGAAGGTGGCGCGCAGCGCCGGATGAGGACAAACTTCCGCCGCGCCAACGAAACCTTTAGACATACCATCCGTCGGCGCGTCAACGTCCCTCGGCGATTTGGTCAATGCGCCGCGCCAGCTCTTCCGCGGCGTTCCCGCCGAACTTGCGGTGACGGTTGTTCATCGTCGCCACTTCCACGATACTGGCGAGGTTGCGTCCCGGACGTACCGGAATCGTCATAATGGGTACGGGAATATCCAGAATTTTCGTGAAATTCGTCTCAATGCCCAGACGGTCATAAAACTTCGTCTGGTCCCACGGCTCAAAGTGTATCACGAGGTCAAGCGCGGTCTCCATCTTAATGGCCCGCATACCGAGCAGTTGCCGCACGTCAATGACGCCGATTCCGCGCAGTTCGATATAGTGCCGGATGACTTCCGGGGCCGTGCCGATAAGCTCGTCGGAAATGCGCCGCAGTTCTACGGCGTCGTCGGCTACCAGACGGTGTCCGCGCATAATCAGCTCCATCGAAACTTCGCTCTTGCCCACGCCGGATTCGCCCGTTATCATGACGCCCTCGCCGTAAATTTCCAGCAGTACGCCGTGCTGTACGGTGAACGGCGCGAGGCGGCGCGTGAGGTACTCAATGGCGTGACTGGAAAAGTTGACGGTGGTTTCGTCGCTTTTCAGCAACGTGCGCCCATGGGCCTGCGCGCTCTCCATGCACTCCGGGAAGCACTCCAAGCCGCGGGTGATGACCATCGCAGGAATATTATACTGGAACAGGGAGTCGAAACTTCTGCGCCGCTCCGGACTGGTAAAGCCCATCAGATACATCGTCTCCGCCTTGCCGATAACCTGCAAACGGCGGGGGTCAAAGTAGTCGTAGAAGTTCACAAACTGAAGTCCGGGGCGGTTGACATCCGTAATCGTCAGCAGATTGGTGTCATAGTCGTTCCCTTTGAGCAGGACTTCCAGCCCGAGAGCCTTGACAAACTCACTGATTTTCAAGCCTTTTTCGCTCATGACATTCTCCCTTACCTTTCCGGCGTACCGCCGCCGCCTTGGAAGCCGTCGCGCACGGCGCGGCCTTTCTCTAACGTTCCCGCCTATTATATACGAAAATTTTCCGTTCCGCAACAGGTTTCCCGCGGACTTTTCCGTTTTCCGCCTCTTTTTTTCGCGGCCCGCTTTGCGAAGTATGCGTAAAGTTTTCGTTGGCAAGTGAAAAAGCGCATCAAATTCGCCCTCATCCGGCGCTGCGCGCCACCTTCCCCCGTAGACGGGGGAAGGGTAGACTTGACAGCGTAATCTTTAAAAACTTGCGAATTTTCCACGAAAACGTTCCGGGATTGCGCCAAAGATTTAAAGATTGCGTTATAGTCTTGCCCTTCCCCCGGAACGGGGGAAGGTGGCGCGCAGCGCCGGATGAGGGCGAAAATAGCGACTTGCCAACGATTGCTACACACATACCTTTTCGAAAAAGCTGTGAAAATCCCTTGCCATTCGTCCGCGACTGTGATACACTGTTTGGCGGCATGAATTGCGCTCAATCCGTGCCCCATCACGCGGAAAGGAATCTGTGACCGTGGAACGTATCAGCAAAGAGAATTACTATCTGGACATCGCGGAGACCGTGCTCGAACGCGCCACCTGTCTGCGCCGGGTCTACGGAGCGATTATCGTCAAGAACGACGAGATAATCTCCACCGGATACAACGGCGCCCCTCGCGGACGGGCCAACTGTTCCACGCTTGGATATTGTCCCCGGGAGGCCTTGCGCATTCCCCGGGGCGAACGCTATGAACTCTGCCGGAGCGTACACGCGGAGGCCAACGCGATTATCTCCGCCAGCCGGCGCGACATGGTCGGCGGGACGCTGTATCTTGTCGGACGCGACGCCCGGAGCGGCGAACTGTTGCCCGACGCCACGTCCTGCATGATGTGCTGCCGTATGGTCATCAACGCCGGACTGGAAAAGGTTATCATCCGGACGACGGAGACGGAATTTGTCGCCGTGCCGGTGTCGGAGTGGGTGGAAGAGGACGACCTTCCAATTCCGCCGACGCTCTCCGGGCCCTCGGAACCCCCCGACGCGTAACGGCGAATACGAAAAGAAACGTCATCGTCCGACGGGGACGCGGAAAACGTTGGTATGTGTGTAGTAATCGTTGGCAAGTTGCGATTTTCGCCCTCATCCGTCACTGCGTGACACCTTTCCCCGTTCCGGGGGAAGGCCAGACTTGACAGCGAAATCGTAACAACAACACGGAATCATTGTGAAAACTTTGTAATTCCGCACGGATTCAAGGATTACGTGATAGTTATGCCCTTCCCCCTGTCGCCCCCACAAAGTGGGGGAGATGTCACGAAGTGACAGAGGGGGCCGGGGGAAGGTGGCGCGCAGCGCCGGATGAGGGCAAGTTTTCGCCGCGCCAACGAAAACTTTACGCATACAAAACGCCAGCGCAAAGCGGCGAACTGTACAGAATTTCACGGAACGGAGGCGGCGTCGCGCATGGAACGGGATTTGAAAACAGGTCTGCTCACGTTCTACCATATCCATCACTACGGCGCCGCGCTTCAAGCCGCCGCTACAAAATGGTCTGTGGAAGATTTGGGCGCGTCCTGCGAGATTATCAACTATTATGTCAACCAGAACAACGCGCTGTTTCGTCCGCCGCTGGGCGTATCAAGCGCGCTCTCCGACGTTCACACCGCCCTGCACTATCCCGCCATGAAGCGCCGCTATGACCGTTTCAACGACTTTGAAAAGCGTATTCTCGGCGTCGGGGAGCGGCGTTACGAGAGTTTCGACGACCTGCGGGAAGCGAATCCGCCCTATGACCTGCTCATCTCCGGGAGTGACCAGATTTGGAACCCGTTGATTTTCCCGAACCGGCGTTTTGACCCCGTATTTTTCGGCATGTTTTCCTCTGCGCGGAAAATCGCCTACGCGCCCTCTTTCGGCCTGCCCCGTCTGCCCGACGGCATGGAAACTGAACTGCGCGGGTATTTGTCCTCGTTCTCCCATGTCTCCGTGCGGGAGCCGACCGGACAGGAAATCATCCGGGACGTGACCGGAAAGGAAGCGTCCGTCACGCTTGACCCCGTCCTGTTGCGGACGGCCCAACAGTGGTTAGCGGCGGCGTCCGCGCCCGAAACCGCGCCGAACGGCCCGTATATTCTCTGTTACTTTATCCATCCCCCCGCACTGCTTGCGCCTTACGTCCGCCTGCTGTCGGATACGCTGAAAATTCCTGTCGTCCAGCTTTGCGGCGTTCGCCGGAAGGCGTACCCCGACGCGCACAGGATTTTAGACGCGGGTCCGGCTGAGTTCGTGCGGCTTTTCCGTAACGCCTCCTTTGTGCTGACCAATTCTTTCCACGGCACCGCCTTTTCCGTACTGTTTCAGCGTCCGTTCTTCACCGCCGTGTCCCCCGGCGAACAGGCCGAACCCGATAAGGCCCGGACGTATCATCTGCTCAACCGCCTCGGACTTTCCAACCGTATTGTCGGCATGGGTCAGACGGCCTCCGCCGACGCGCCGATTGACTGGCAATACGCGGCGGAAACGTTGGCGCAAGAGCGGGAAACGTCCCTGTCCTATCTGCGTCAAGCCGTGTATCCGGCGGCGAATCCCGGCGCGGCGCAACCGTATGCGCCCGATTTCGGCCCCGCGCAACCGTATGCGCCCGATTTCGGCCCCGCGCAACCGTATGCGCCCGCCTCCGTTCATGCGCAACCGTATGCGCCCGGTTTCGATTCCGCGCAACCCGTACCCGCATGGAATCCGGCGGCAAAGCGTCCCGCAATTCCCCCGGATTCCTCCGCCCCTGTCCGCGCTCCCCAAAGACGGAATCCGCCGTCACAGGCGCGCCCGTCCGTCACGCAAGCCGACCCTTCCCAATGGCCTCTGCCGCAACTGGCTTCCCATGAACGCTGTACGGGCTGTACCGCCTGCGCGAGCGTCTGCCCCCACCGCGCCATTACCATGGAACGCGACGAAGAGGGCTTCCCGTTCCCGCGCATTCATCCGGAAAAGTGCGTCCGTTGCGGACGCTGTAAGGCCGTATGCCCGATTCTGCACCCCATGGAAACGCGTCCGGCCCCGGCGGTGTTCGCCGCGTGGAACCGTGACGCTGTGGCCCGGCGGGATTCCTCATCGGGCGGCGCGTTCTCCGCGCTGGCGGAATACGTGCTGGAACTGGGCGGCGCGGTATTCGGCGCGGCCATGGACGGTCAGCAACGCGTGCGGCATACGGTCTGTTTCCGGAAAGAGGAGTTGTGGCGTCTGCGCGGCTCAAAGTACGTGCAGAGCGATTTGGGCGAAACGTTCGCGCTTGTGCGGCGAATCCTCAAAACGCGTCCGGTACTGTTCTCCGGCACGCCCTGTCAGGTCGACGGCTTATACCGCTATCTCGGGAAACGTCCGGACAACCTCGTGACGTGCGATATTATCTGTCACGGCGTACCCTCTCCGGGCGTCTGGGAAGATATGGTCGCCTCCATGCGTCGGGAACAGGGACTGGAACTCCGCGCCGTGCGTTTCCGTAACAAAGTCGCCGGATGGAATCACCCCCACTTCACCGCCGTCTACGACAACGGGCTTGTCGATTCGCGCCCGCTCTACGAGACCGAATACGGACGGGCCTTCGGACGCGCTCTCTTCCTGCGCCGGAGTTGCTATCACTGCCCCTACGCAAGCCTGAACCGTCCCGGCGATTTCACGCTTGGCGATTTCTGGGGCATGGACGAGTACCCGGAAGAACAGGAACGCGGAATCAGTCTGCTGATGGTCAACACCCTCCATGGCGCGTATGTCTTTGACAATTTGCCGCTAGTCTGCAAGCCCGCGACGCTGGAACAGGCGGTCAAGGGCAATCCGCGTCTGGCCTCCCCCACGCCTCCGCAACCTCAGCGCGGCGCGTTCTTCACCGCCTACGCCCTCGAACCCTTTGACGCCGTGCGGAAACGCTTTTTACGGCTCCCGCCTTTGCCGTTGCGCCTGTTGCGCAAGGCCTTTCCGCCGCCGCTGGAAAACGCCCTGCGGCGTCTGCTCCGCCGTCCCCCGCGATAGATTCCAAAACAGGAACTTCAAAAATGATTTTAGCCGAACGTACAAACCGCCCAAAGTCGCCCCCCGGAACGGGGGGAGATGTCACGAAGTGACAGAGGG
>JAFSOM010000558.1 GCA_017447005.1 Oscillibacter sp. | reverse complement strand
GGCGTTTATAACCTGTCCGCAAATGAGTTCAGACAGCTTACGCTCGACGAACTGGTTGAGGATTCCGTTCACGCGCGCGACACCGAAACGAAACGGCGGCTTGATTTTCTGCGGCAAAAGTATCGTCTGGATTTTGCGGGACATCTGGAACAGTTGTATCATGCGGAAACGCTTCATAAAACCGTGGAGTATATGAGAAAACGCGCGCAAAGGACAGGAATGTCTGGGTTTCCGGAAACGGCGGATGAAGTTCAGAACCGCTCCCTCTCCGCGCAATAAACTTACGCTCCCGCCCGCTTTTCATGGGCTTCGTTCGGAGTCCCGTTCTCCCGACCGTTCAGGTTTGTCCGCGTATCCCGATAGTGACTGCCTACCCTTTGTAAAGTCTCGAGGGATGAGCCAACTCATTCCTAATTAAATGGGAACTTGAAAAATTGCTGAAACATCGCGTTTTTGGAGAAAATTCGATATTTAGGAATGAAAAAGTTCCATCAAAACACCATATAGCAGGTTCACTTAAAGGCGGCAAATCGCCGCGCTCCGATAAAAGAGCGCGGCGATTTGTCGCTATATTTCATGTTGTTTCGCGGTTTCAATAAAAGCCCGCGCTTGCGGGAGCGCCAGATAATCGGGACGGTACAAAATATGCGTTTTTCTTACAAATGAACTGCCGTCTTTCAGAATGACAGGCTTTATAACTCCCTTGAAACCGCTTAGGCAAATGGAGGGAAGCACGGACCAGCCCATGCCCTTTTCAACCATCGTCACGATTGTGGGGACATCGTTCATAATCAAATTGGAGCGCGTGGGCCGCAAGCCGTTTTCACTCATCCAACGGGCAAGCTCCGCCATATATCCGGCGTCGGTATCCCGTGCAATATACGTCAGCTTATTTAACGGCGTGTTCTCATGCGAACGGTTTGTCACAAGGCAGTGCGGCTCCTCCGAAAGCAGAATGTCGCCGCCGTTCCATGCGTACTCCCCGCGAATAATCGCCACGGACACTTCTCCGTCCGTCAGAGCGCGGTAAACGTCCGGGCTACGGTTGGCTTTCGCGTGAATGTCCACTTTCGGATACCGTGACATATAATCCGTCAGGACATCCGGCAAGCGGTAACGGGCGTAGTTGACGGACACGCCAATTCGGAGCGCGCCGCAGATTTCGCCGTTATAGGAACCCGCCAGATTTCGGATTGTCTCCGTCGCGTCCCTGACCGATTCCAGATACGGAAGAATCCGTTCCAGCGCCGGCAACGGAAGCAGGCCCGTTTTGGAACGGGAGAAAAGCTGCGCGCCTAAGTCGCTCTCCAGTTTCTGTATCCGCTTTGTAATCGCGGACTGCGTGGTGAACAGCCGCCGGGCGGTTTTTGTGATGTTTTGCGTTTTCGCAAGGTCTGTCAGAACCTCAAAGTCCCTTTCGTCCATATCTACAATTCTCCCTGATTTGTTTGTATATATTCCTATCAGGAATGGCCCGTCATGTCAATTCGCAATTTTACAAAATGTTTGCGGCATGATATAGTCAGAACATACAAAAACAGGAGGGATGGCGTCATGAGAAAGTTCAAAACGGTGTTTATGCGCGGCGGCACCAGCAAGGGATGTATGTTCCTGCGTTCGGATTTGCCGGAAAATCAGGCCGATTGGGACAGCGTGTTCCTTCAGGCTATGGGCGACCCCGACCCGAAGCAGATTGACGGTCTTGGCGGCACGGTTTCCTCCAACAATAAGAACGTCGTGGTCTGGAAGTCGGAGGAAGCGGGCGTGGACGTGGAATATCTCGTCGGACAGGTGATTGTGGGCAAATCTCAGGTTGATTACAAGTCCAACTGCGGCAACATGACGGCGGCTGTGGCTCCGTTCGCCGTGGAGGAAGGGCTTGTGGAAATCACGGAACCCGTCACGACGGTTCGCCTGCTCAACCGCAATACGGATAAGCGCATTGACGTGACTGTTCCCATTGACCCGGAGACGCATACTTTCGCGCAGGACGGCGACTGCAAAATCGCGGGCGTTGACGGCACGGCGGCGGAACTCCGCGTTAATTTCCTCAATCCGGCAGGCTCCAAAACCGGGAAACTGCTCCCGACCGGAAAGACGCTGGACATTCTGCAAATTCCGGGCTTAGGCGACATCGAAGCGACGATTCTGGATGTGTCGAACCCTATGGTTCTTGTCCGTGCGGGGGACATCGGGATGAAAGGGACGGAACTTCCCGACGAAATCAACGCCAATGAGAAAGTTTGCGACACGCTAGAAAAGATTCGCGGCGCGGCGGCCTGTCTGATGGGATTCGCCAAAGACCTTGAGGACGCCGCGAAACATTCTCCCGCTGTCCCGAAAGTGGGCTTTATCGCCGCTCCGGTATCCTATACGGATATGGCGGGGGAAGCGGTCAAAGCGGAGGATATGGACGTATGCGCCCGCGTCATTTCCGTGTTCAAGTGCCACAAGGCGTGTCCGCTGACTTCCGCGAGCGCGATTTCCGTCGCGGCGTTTCTGGACGGCTCCATTGTTCAAAAGGTTGCGGGCGTCCCGAAAGCCGGACAGGACACCGTGCGTATCGGACACCCCAGCGGCGTCATGACAATACTTCCCAGTGTGAAGTTTGAAACAACACCATAGCAGAGATGCCCCGAAAAAGGGTACAACAACAAAACCACCGGAAAGGCGGTTCCAAAAACGGGGTTGAATAAGCCTCAGCCGGACTGAGCGGCTAAATCATCTTTGAAGATATAGCCTCTCTTTCTGAGGAGTTCCAAACCCTGCGCTTTCGTAATCACGACCGAATGTTCTCTCAGCTTGTCTACAAGATAACCTGCGGAGGAATAAGGCTCCGTCTTTGAAAGAATGTTCCAGATAGCGGTCAGGAGCATCCGGCAAATGGCGATAATAGCCTTCTTATGTCCGCGACGGGCTTTGAGTCTGCGGTAGCGTTCCTTGCATTCGGGGTATTTGTCGGATTTGACGACGGCGTTGGCGACCTGAACGAGAATAGGTTTGAAATACGCGCCAGCCATAGAGATGCGGGTGGATTTCACTTTGCCGCCGCTCTGGTCGTTGCGGGGACAGCAACCCGCCCAGGAAACCAGGTTCTTTGCGGTCGGAAATACGGACATATCCGCGCCGATTTCGGACAGGATTGTTATCGAGGTCATGGGGTCGCCGGAGAAACCGGGGACAGTACGAATAAGACTGAGTTGGACAGAGTACGGTTCAGCCAGACGAAGGATTTCCCGCTCCACATTTTTCTTGTGCGTTTCAAGTTCGTCAATATGCCGAAGGCATTCCCTGAGCTTGGCAGCCTGTTCGCGGGATACGGCTCCGTCAACGGCGGCCTGAATCTCCGCGACAGGATGCTTGCAACGTCTGTCAACAAAGGGCGCGACGTTGAATGTCTCGCCGGGGTGTTCCAGAATGTAACCGATGATGGAACGTGAGGATTTCCCAAACACGTCGGAAAACACATCGTCCAGCTTCAAATTGGAAACGGTAAGGCAGTTCAAAGCGCGGTTCTTTTCGCCGGTGAGCATATTCGTGAGCTTCCCGCGATAGCGCATCAGGTCGCGGAGCTGGCGGATATCCGGGGGCGGAATAAAGCTGGGTTTGACCATATCGCACATAAAAAGGTCGCAAATCCACTTAGCGTCTTTCCGGTCGGTCTTGTTTCCCTTCCGGGGCTTGGTGTACTTGGGATGCGCCAGCGTTACGGAGCAGGTCTGTTCCAGAATATTGAATACGGGAATCCAATACTTCCCGGAAGATTCCATGCAGACCTCAAAACAG
>JAFSOM010000557.1 GCA_017447005.1 Oscillibacter sp. | reverse complement strand
TGAAGACAAAGAAAACAACCCCTGCATCTACAAAGGGATGCCGCTTCATACAGAATATCGCGTGTTTGTTGACTTCGACACCGACGAGGTACTCGACCGTAAAGTGACCGATTCCATCACGCTGGGACACGTCCTCAAAAGCGTGTTTTTCTCCACGCCTCTGCACGGCTACGAACACCTCGCCTTTCTGGATACGCCGGGCTATTCCAAGCCCGACGCGGCGGAGTATTCGGTCAAAACCGACGAACAGATTGCGCGGGGACAGTTGAACACCAGTAATTTTATTCTCTGGTTCGTACCGCTGGAAAAGAACGGCACCATTTCGCAGACTGATATTGACTTTATCCGCACGTTGCGGGAGGATATTCCCAAAATGGTTATCCTGTCGCAGTCGGACAAGAAGGACATTTCCAATCTGCACAGGATTATCGAGCGCACAAAGGCGGATTTGAACTTGAAAGGTATCCGCTATGTGGATGTCCGGGCGTTCAGCAGTCGGCGCGAACAAGTGACCGAACCCGAACTGACACGCTTTCTGGACAGCGAACGGGCCGCAATCCTTGCGCAGTTGGACGCGTGGGACGCCGTGCAGTACCACACGAATTTCGCGTGGAACTTCAAAAAACTGTTTACGCGTTGCAAGTCCTATTACGAGGAGAAAATCAACGACGAAAGACGCAAACTCGCCCGTCTGAACCATTCCCGGACGGTACTCGACGGGGACGCGGAGACAATGGCACCGCTGGACAGCATGATTGTCGCGTATCAGAGCGAAATTGTCTCTCTGGAAAAAATCAAGGAATCGCTCAAGCGTCTGCAAGACGAATTTTTCAAGGAAATCAAAAGAGTTTCCGACCAAGTGGGAATCCAAATGCCGGAACCCGCCGAAATCGACCTCATGAACGCGGAGACACGGGATTTCGGGAAAATCATGGCCGCCATTCAGAAGGAATTTAACCCCGCCGTCTTAGGGTTCATGAAAAAAGCCGCCGCCGGGACAAGAGCGTTGCTTCAACGTGACAATCTGATTGAAAATCCGTTGCTTCAAGCGCAATCGTATGACATCCAAAATGGATATTTCAAAACGCTTGCGCTGATTCCGTTGGCGCAAGGCGGGGAACTTACCGACGGACAGCGGGCGTTCTTGTCGCGGCTGATGGCGGAAGTAAGCAGAAAACTCAACCCGGCGATAATGCGTCAGGCGCAGGAAATTGAGCTGAAAGAATACGACGAGTATATGGACAAGCTCAAAGGTTTGTCTGTGCGCTATCGGTTCGCGCTGGACGCCATTCTTCTGGCCTGTTGCGATGACAGTCAGAACGAGGACGCGCTTGTGACGGCGGCGGCTATGTCGCAGGCTCTGGGCATTGACCAGACGACGGGGGAATACCTGTGCGCGCTGGCAAAGAGCGTTTTGGAGCAGGATTCGGACGCGCTCTGGCGTACCAGAAGCATGGAGAAACGCGCCGACTGTGAGGAAGGCCTGTTTTACGACTACATCCGCCAGTTTATCAATGACTGGGTTTTCATTTCGGACACGCGGATTGATATTCGCTTTCTGGAGCGGAAAAGCATTGAAACAATTTCTCGCAATGTGTTAGTCCATATGGAGAATATCGCAAATTCAACGTCCAATGAGCAGCGAACCGCGTTTTTTGAAAACGTGTTCTTTCCCGGACGCAAAAGCATGGCTATTCATCATGCTTGGGCGTTCCGCAATTACGATGAAATCACGTTCAAAAATTGCGCGTTTCACTCGGCGTCACCAACTTATGTTGCAGAATTTCAAGTTCCCAAGGACCCTAAGCTCTCGCCTTTTAAGCAGTGGGATTCTTGGAAAAGATGTCTGTACTTTGCGGACGTAAACCGGATTCAGTTTGAAGAATGCGGCTTCTATAATTGCAACGACGTTCTGATTGGTGAAAAGAATGTTCAAAACGCGTTATTTGAAAAGTGCCATTTTGAAAACTGCCTGTTGCTTCATATGGGTGGATACGGTTGGAGTCCGCTGGGAGCGTTAATTCATGATGACGGAACCTTGGGTACGAATATGATTCGCAATTCGGAGTTTACAAATTGCGGCGGTATCGGTAAGCAACTCATTGAGGTGTCGGCGTTTCTCTCAAACTGCAAATGCGTTGTGCGTGAGAATCGGTTTGTGCGTTGCCGCCACTATTGCGGCACGACCAGCATTAACCCGAAGAAAACGGACAATGAAAAGGGCAAAAAAGCGACGCTGTTCCTTCCCGGCACGGTAGACGAATACAATACGCTCATAGACAGCGCAAGAATTTCGGATACGCCGGGGCTGATGAAATTCTGCGACATAAAACAGGGACGATACTACATTTCCACAGCGTTGAAAAATAATATGCTGTTAGATGTAGGCGGCGGCGCTACCAAGAACGGGACTAATGTCCGAATTTACAGCGCTAACCGGACTGACGCCCAGGATTTTACCATCCAACACGTAAAGGGCGAATGGTATGTCATTAAGCATACTGCCTCTGGAAAAGTTCTCGACGTTGCGGGAAAAAGTCCCCGGTCTGGAACGAACGTCTTTCTATGGGAATACCTCGGCGCTGATAATCAACTGTGGGGATTTATTCCAAAAAACGGCGGATATATGATTCAAAGCAAACTGGGAACTTATCTGGATGTTTGCGGAGCCGGGACTAGAGACGGAACCAACGTATGGGCTTATGAAAAAATGAATAACGATGCCCAACTCTGGCATTTAACCAGTGTGTAAACGAAGGCAATACCCTCATAGACAGCGTGAAGATTTCGTAACTCACGCGGACTGTCATACACAAGGAAAGAGGCGGTAATATGAATCGTATTCAAATGGATGTCGCGCCGTTTCGGGCGCATATCGCGCAAACGGAAGAGATGATTCAACGGCTTTCCGACAAGGCCCCGCAGAAGCGGGATTTGGACGCCCTCCGCGACCATATCAAAACTTTCCGTCTGAAAACCGACGATTTTTTCCGGGACGAGCGGAAACTGAATATCGGCGTCGTGGGACAGGTCAAGGCCGGGAAATCCTCCTTCCTGAACGCCCTGCTGTTCGACGGAAAGGACGTTCTCCCGAAGGCGTCCACGCCCAAGACCGCCACCCTGACGAAGATGGAATACGCCGAGGAAAACGCCATTGAGGTGGAGTATTATTCCGCCGACGAATGGAGCGCCATTGAGGCCAACGCGAGAATCGACAGCGACGACGACATCTATACTTCCGCAAAAGAACTGGTGCGGATGGTACGTGACAACGGCATTATTCCGCGCGAGTTGACGGAAAAGAAAAAGGAACGGATACCCTTTGACAGCTACGAGGAACTGCTGGGACGGTTAAACAGTTATGTGGGCGAGGACGGCCAATTTACGCCGCTGGTCAAGTCCGTGCAACTGTATCTGCATAACGAGGCGTTTCAGGGGCTTTCGATTGTCGATACGCCGGGCTTGAATGACCCGATTGCCTCCCGTACCCTGCGGACGAAAGAGTTTATGGAACTGTGCGATGTGGTATTTTTCCTCAGCCAGTCCAGCAGTTTCCTTGACCAGAACGACTGGACGTTGCTTTCCACGCAGTTGCCGCAAAAGGGCGTGAAACGCCTTGTCCTGATTGCCAGCAAATACGACAGCGGCGTGAGGGATGTCTTGCGCCCCGCCATGCCGGACGATGATTTTTTTGGAGGCGATGATACGACCGCTTCCAACATCCCCGATGCCTGTAAACTGGTGCATAAAAAGCTGAAAAAACGAGCGAAACAGCAAGTAGAGCGGTACGTCAAAGACCTGCAAAGCAGAGGCATTGATTCCGCGTTGGTTGAGGTTGTCCGCGGCTGCGCGGAGCCTGTACTGGTTTCGTCTATGGCCTGCAACATGGCCCGCAAGCCGGAAGCGGACTATTCGCCGGAGGAACGAAACGTCTTTGGCGCGTTGCGCCAGTTTTCCCGCGACATCCAGTCGGATTTGCGGAGGCTGGGGAATATGGAACAGGTGGAGGACATTTTCAAGGCCGTGGTACGCGAAAAAGAAACGATTTTGCGTGAAAAGGCCGCCGGATTCGTGCCGACTGAAACGGAAGCATTGAAAGGCCTGTTGGAAAACTTCCGGAAGAAAACGGAAAACCATATCCAGCTTCTGGAACACGGCGACAAGGAAAAGCTCCTTGTAAAGCGGAACGCCGTTCAGACGCAGATTCTTAATGTCAAAGCCGCCCTCGCGGAAGTGTTCGGAGAGGTGAAAACGTCTCTGGAAACGCAAAAAGGAGATGCCGTGCGGAATTTGCGCAACGTGGGCAATGAATACGCGAACGTGCGCGACCGCGCAGGGGAAAGAGTAGAGCGAGAAGAAAAGAAAGTATGGGCCGGCATTTGGTTCTTGCCGTGGACATGGGGACGTTATCGCACAGTATACAAAGACCATACGGTCCGCTATAACTACTGCCTCGCTTCCGATGCTATGGAAAATCTGCGGCAATACAGTCTGGAATCCTCAAGCCTGATTGAAAAAGCCTTTTCCGATGCGCTCAAACTCGGAGAGCTTCGCCGGAAAATGCTCACGGTGATTATCAACAACTTTGACATAGGAGATGAAACTTATAATGCGGCGTTTTGTCGTTTGGTGGTGGAGAATACCGTCAACTCGATTGAATTGCCCGTGATAAGCATGGATATTTCCGGCGCCCTTGACAGCATTGCGGGCAAGTTCAATGGAGAAATTACCTCATCCGAGGAAAAGACGCAATTAGCTTCGGCCTTGGAACACGCGCTTTCCAGCCTTTACAACGCGCTCGCGGAACGGCTGGAAACGGAAGTCAGACGCTTCAAGGCGTCTATGGACGAACTGGCACAGAAAACGCAGGATTCACTTTTGGAGAATATCAATACCGAATTTGACGCGTTACAGGCCGAATACGGTCGGAAAGAAGCGGAAATCGCAAATTACAGGGCGTATCTTTCGGCCTTGCAGGGAGAGGCAGCCCGGCTGTAAGTTTTTCCGCACAGTTCCTTAACCGCCAGCGTTTTCAAAAACAAGGAGGCGTTTCATTGGGCAAGAAAAATCCACTCTATCTCATGCAAGCCCCGTGCGGGAAATGTCCCTATAAATTAGGGTTGGTACGCACGATAGTAAATCCCTGTCCGCAATGCAAAGCGGACAATTACCGGACATATGAACGCTTTGTATCGTATGGAATGAAAATCCGCAAACCGGATGAACCGTAACCGAAGGAACGCTTTCCGCTAACCGTATCATACCTCATTTCGTCGATATATTCTGACTGCGTAATCAATAGAAATGAGGTGGTCATATCGCTAAAATCCAATGTTGACGCGCTTCGTATTTCATGCCGCGATACGAAGTGTGGAACCAGTCGAACGAAAGCGGCGAATGTGGCGACAGAATCGAATAGGCGTCAGTGATAGAGGATTTCCCGTTTGGGAAGTCCTCTATTCGTCTTTTATTACGCTGAAAGAGACTGTCAGAGAAAACAAATTCAGGAGGAAAACAAAATGCCCGCAAAAGTTGAAACCATGATGTATGTCCGTGAAAAGCCGTGGCACGGCCTCGGTACGGAAGTCCCCGAAGCCCCTACCAGCGCGGACGCCCTGCGTTTCGCCGGATTGGACTGGACTGTCCGGCAGGAACCCGTCTACAACTCCCGTGGCGGCGTTATCAGCGGCTACAAGTCCAACGTACGTGACACGGACGGAAACGTACTCGGCATTGTCGGCGACCGCTACAAGGTGGTGCAGAATGTGGACGCGTTTAACTTCACCGATGACCTTATCGGCGGAGATGTCCGCTATGAAACCGCCGGGTCTCTCCGTGAGGGACGGCAGGTCTGGCTTCTCGCCAAAATGCCGGAGCGCAAGATTGCCGGGGACGATGTGGAGCCGTACCTGTGCTTCACCAACGCGCACGACGGCAGTAGCGGCGTGAAAGTTTGCATGACGCCTATTCGGGTGGTCTGTAACAACACGCTCAATCTGGCGTTGAGTTCCGCGAAACGTATCTGGTCAATGCGTCATACGGAAAACATCCGGGAACGTCTGAACGAGGCGCGGGACTGTCTGTTCCGGGCTGACGAGTACATGACGAATCTCGCCGCGTATGCGGACTGCGCCTCCAAGAAGCGTTTACAGGACGCGGAAATCAAGGCGATTCTGGATGAACTGTTCCCGGTTACGGACAAGTCCAGTGACCGCGAAAAGGCGAACGCGCAAAAATGCCGCGATGAGTTCATGATTTGCTATTTCGCGCCGGATATCCGTCAGTTTCGCGGCACGGCATGGGGCGCAATCAACGCCGCAAGCGATTTCGTCACGCATTCCATGCCCCACAAGAACACCAAAAACTATGCGGCGAATAACTGGGGGCGCATTATGGACGGTCACGCGATTATGGATAAGGCCGTCAAACTCTGTATGGCGGGAGTGAACGCGTGAAAGGAACGAGACGGGGAAAGTTCGGCGCATAGCCGGGCTTCCCCGCTCAACTCTCTATGGAAGGAAGGGTTTCTATGTCGGCAAAAATTCTGGCGTCCACTGAGAATATGCCCTACGCGGACTGGCTGGAATACCGCAAGCGGGGTATTGGCGGTTCGGACGCGTCCGCAGTCTGTGGAATCAGCCGCTACAAGTCCCCTGTGGAACTGTGGATGGAAAAGACGAATCAGCTTCCGTATCAGGAGGCGGGAGAGGCGGCCTATTGGGGTACGCTTCTGGAATCGTTGGTACGCTCCGAGTTTACCAAGCGCACGGGCATTGAGGTTATTCCCGCAAATCAGATTCTGCAAAGCGAAACGTATCCGTTCATGCTGGCGAATCTGGACGGAATCTGTGAACACCCGGATTTCGGAACCTGCGTATTCGAGGCCAAGACCGCTTCGGCCTACAAAGCTGGCGAATGGGAACACACAATCCCGGACGAATACCAGCTTCAAATCCAGCACTACATGGCCGTTACCGGATTCAAAGCGGCCTATGTCGCCGTGCTGATTGGCGGCAATACGTTTCGGTGGAAACTCGTGGAGCGGGACGACGAATTGATTTCTATGCTCGTCCAACTGGAAGCGGATTTCTGGAATCATGTCCGGGAGAACACGCCCCCGCCGCTGGACGGCTCCGACGCTTCCGCAAAGTTTCTCTCTGAACGCTTCCCAAACAGCGTGCCCAAATCGCAAATCACACTGCCCGATACCGCCGCCGATTTGCTGGCGCAATACGATGAAGCCTGTGAACAGGTGGAGGCTTTCACCGAACGGAAACAGGAGGCCGAAAATCTGTTGAAGCAAATGCTGGGCGATAACGAAACGGGAACGTCCGGCAACAGGGTTATCACGTGGAAAAGCGTATCGCAGGAGCGGCTGGACAGCAAGACGCTGAAAGCGGAACATCCCGCGCTCTACAAGAAATACGCAAACAGAACGTCATATCGTCGCTTCACTATCAAGGCGGCTGTCTGACCGGGAGGATAGATTATGGATAACGCAAGATTGAAAGACCGTCTGGGCGATAAAGTGCAGGGGCTGAGAAAATCCGCGACGGCTCCCGCTCCGGTCAACTCCGCTTATATCGCCCTGACGAATAACGCGCTGGACATCATCCGGGAGAACCTGAAAAACCAGCCGCTGTCCGTTGACCTTTTCGACATTGTGAAGTCTCCTTCGGGCGGCTCCACGGTGTTTTCCGTGCCGGGGATTTCCGGCGACGACGCCGAAAAGGAATTGACGGGCATTGTGCTGGATTACGCCACGCCGAGAGCGTACTGGGACACGCCGGAGCCTGTGGAGGGAACGCCGCCCGTATGCCTGAGCAAAGACAGCGTCATTTCCCACGACGGGAAGGTATGCGCCCGTTGTCCGTACAACGATTTCGGCTCCAAGGACGGCGAAAGCAATGCCAAGGCGTGTAAGGAATCCGTGCTGATTTTCCTGTTGCGTCCGAATAACATTCTGCCTCTGCTTATCCGCGTCCCCGTAACAAGCAAGGTTCGCTTTCTGAAATACACGGCGCGTCTGGCGGGGAATCTGACGCCCCTCAGCGGCGTTGTCACGAGAATCACGCTGGAAAAGGCGACCAGCAAAGGCGGAAAGCCCTACGCCCTGTTCAATTTTGAGGCGGCCAGCGTCCTTGACCCGGAGGAAAGCGCGCGGGTCAAGACCTACGCGAAACAGTTCATGGAAATTGTGAACGTCTCCGAAATGGAACCGGAACTGTCAGCGGCGAGCTGATAAAACACGGTATGACAGTCCGGCCTCCGCTTTACGCGGAACGCCGGACTGTCGCCTATATATTAAGGAAGGGATTTTATGCGCACAGCTACGATTGAGGCTGAAAAGCCCCGCGCACAGAAATTATCCGTTGAGGAACGCAACCGGATTGTAGTGGCCTACCTCTGGTGCATTGACTGCGTAATCCGTCAGAATTACGCCTTGGTACAGGCGGCGCATTTGGATACGGATGATGTGTACCAGTCCTTGGCTCTGCGGCTCATTCGCGCCGTGGAACTGTATAAGTCCGGCCCGAAAAGCCTGAAAGGGTTCATTTTCACGCAGTTGAAATACGAACTGCTCACCTGCAAGAGCGCCAAATCCCGTTACGGATTCGGCGCGGCCCCGTATGATTTGCG
>JAFSOM010000556.1 GCA_017447005.1 Oscillibacter sp. | reverse complement strand
TTTAGCCGCGCAAATCTGACGGTTTGCGCGGCTGGGCGTCATATCTTTACTCACTCCCTGTTCCCCGACTCACTTTGAGCCGGGGATTTTTCGCGTCAATCCGCCCCCACAGACGACGCTTACCATGCGCTCGCCTCCTTCCCGTTCGCTTCATGATAACACGTTTACACGTTTGTAGCAAGGATTACGGCGTCCAACTTCCTGCACGACCTTCGTGCAAAAATTGGACGCCGTTCACGTTTTTTCAAGAAATGGAGAGAAAACAGGAAAGACATTGCTTTTCGCGTAGCAATTAAAGGCATTCAACCAAATCCGGGGAGCGGTTTTTATTCTCCAGATTCGCGTCTTTTTATTCGCTTTGATTAAGAATCGGCGTCAGCGTAACGCGCCGCTAACTGCGGAAATGTGGAATTGGGCTGCGCCTGATTATCAGGGATAAACAGATACCGCCATTCCTTATAGCCGTTGGCCTTGCCCCACCGGGACGCAATCGAACAGTATTGCGTCCCGCGCTCCTTTTTCGCCACTACGTCCGGGTCCGTCATCTTATCTGCCCGCTTGACTTCCGTCAGATAAATAACGTCCTCCGTTTCTATCACAAAGTCCGGCTGGTAATGTTGTCCGCGATTGTAAACGATGTTGAACTCATTGGGCGCGGGACGCAGCCAGTTGAGGACGCTTTCATCCGTTTCAAGATTGCGGGCCAGACGGAGTTCCGGGTCGCTGTCAAATCTGGCTCGGTCAAACACGCCCTTGCGGATTCCGTCAAACACAATCGAGCGTATGTCCCCGCTGTAATTGTCGTACAGATTCAGGCGGGTTGTCACGCTGTAGGTCGGCTCCAGATTGTAACGCCGGACGCCGATAATTTCTTCCACGAGGAAACCGTTCCGGCAATAGAAATGCTTCATCATCTGGTCATAAATTCTCCCGGCAATGTCGCGCCGAAACATCATGACAATGTTGCGCATACCGTTTTCGCCGTGCGCGTCCTCGTAATGGGCGCAAACCTGAGAAATCAGTTTGAACAGGAGCGCGGAACACTTCTCATAGTCGATTTCCGGTTTCCGGCGCAGTTCCGCGAGAACTGCGCGTTTCGGTTGATAGCCCTCAAAGTCAATCGCGTCGCCTTTGATACGCTGTCTGTCCAGCGGGTCCTCCAAGTTCTGAATCAGAACTTCATTTTTAATCGGCTTGTGGTCGAACGCTGACAAGTCCAAATCAAAATCCAGAAAGACGTATTCCTCCGCGCCGTTGTCCGTCACCTTGATTTGCGGAATCGGGATAAATTTCTCAACCGCCGCCCTGTGAATGCGCTTCGTTTCCGAGCGCGTCCACGCCGTCAGCGGCATTTCGTTATCCTGAAAGGCCCGGCCTAAATCCTTATCTTCGGAAAGCTCCGCGCAGACTTCAGCGGCAATTTCCTGTTCCCGTTCGGGAGTGACCGCGTGTTCCGGGTTTTTCTGGATTTCGTGGGAGACTTTCTTCGCAATGCGTTTCCGCGCTTTGCGAAACAGTTCGTCCGTTTGTTCGTCCTTCTTTATTCCGGTTTGCTCATACGCTTTTTGCAGGGCCTTATCCGGCTCCAAGTCAATGGAGATTTGGGGCGTTTCGGTATGTTCCGGCTCCACGTCCTCCGCGTGAATGACGTTGCCCGCCTTGAAAATGGAAGTCCCCTTCCGAGCTTCCTCCAGAATGTCCGCGAACTTGTCATGCGCCGTCAGCATAACCGCGTCAACGTCCTTATCCCCAGTACGCTCCCCGTATGGCAAACGCAGTCCGCGCCCCACCATCTGTTCCCGGAGAATCTTTGACGCCGCCGTCCGCAACGGCACGATAGTATACAGGTTGTTCACGTCCCAGCCCTCTTTGAGCATATTGACGTGAATTACAATCTCCACCGGGTTTTCCGCGTCCTCCACTTCCAGCAGAAGGCGGGTATTCGCTTCGCTCTCCGCGCCGCGCTGTTTGGAATGGACGATAATCGTTTTCGTGCGGTACGCGCCGTTTCGGAACGCGTCGGAACGGACATAGCTTTCAATCTCTGCGGCGTGGTTGGTATCCTTGCACACGACCAGCATGAACGGCTTGACAACAGGCTTTCCGTGACTTTCGGTGTATGCTTTCAGACGCGCCTTTGTCCGTTCGTGACAGGCGATTCCGTCCGTCAGCATAAGCCTGTCCAACTGCTGGTCGCCGAAATTATAGAAGTTAATGTCGGAGCGCGTGACCGCGTAAGGAGTGCGGGTATAGCCGTCCTCAATGGCGCGGGAAAGCGGATACTCGTACACCACGTTCTTGAACGGAATCTGCTTTGTCCCTTTCGATACCAGCGGCGTCGCCGTCAGTTCCAGTCCGAGAAGCGGACGCAGTTCGTTCAACGCTTTCATGCCCTGTTCGGCGCGGTAGTGATGGGATTCGTCCATAATCATCACCAAGTCCAGCAGAGAGGACAGATACTGATAGAAGGATTCTCCCAGCAGTTCGTTGGCCCGCTTCATGTTGGCGTCCTCTTTGTTGAACTTGTCGATGTTGAACACAAAAATCCGAACGTCGGAATCATAGGACGAAATGTTCCTTTCCCGGTAATCATCGTCGGAAATCACCTGCGGAAGCGTGGAGAAACAGCCAAGTCCCCGGAATACGTATTTCGGATTGTCTGGGCTACCCAAATCCCGTTTGAGCTTTTCATAGACCGTCGTGCCGGGAGCGACCACAAAGAAATTGCGGATGTTCCGCTGGGTATAGAGGTAGGCAATAAACGCGCCCATCAGACGCGTTTTCCCGACACCAGTGGCCAGAGCGAACGTCAGCGACGGGAACTCCCGCTCGAAATCCGTACAGGTCGGATACATGGCGTGAATCGCGCCGAGGGCGGCTTTCAGATTCATGCCCTTGCGCAACTGCACGGCGTCCGTGATTTCTTTCAGAATCTCCAGCGACGCTTTCTGCGGCTTTCGGAGAGACATCAGGCCGCTGATTGTCTCTGTCGTGTAATTGGAAAACAGCATTCTATGTGTCCTCCTCATCCTCATACGCCGGGGGATGTACGATGTTCAGATTGTAATCGCTTTTCCCGAACTCACAGCGTTCCAGAAGCATTTGCGGAATTTTGCGAATGTCAATATTCGGATACGCCTTGTCCAGACCCTTGTCATACGAACGGCAGGCAATCGAAAGGTATTCGCCCTCGTTCATGGACGCGTGGATGGACGCCAGCCAGTCGGCCTTGACGTGGCGCGTCGTGACGAACAGGAAAGAGGCTTCGTTCGCTTTTGACTGTTTCCAAAATACGGACGGGTCAGGCTGATACGCAAAGCCCTCATGCAAGGCGACGGCGGCGGCTAACATATTGGCGTCATAGTCGGGATTGATAATCTCTTCCCCGAACTCGTCACGGTTAATCAGCGACGGAGCAAGCTCAAAGAAGCGATACCCGCCGCCGCCATTCCAGTTCTCCGCTTTCGTGACGCCGCCTTTGTCCTCCCCGGCTATGACCTTATCCAGCCGAACTTTGCAATGAGTGTAGGCGTGTTCGCCCATTTCGACGCCAATCCAGCGGCGTCCCATTTTATGCGCGACCGCCGCCGTTGTCCCGGAGCCAAGGAAGCTGTCAAGAACCAAATCGCCCGGATTGCTGGCAATATGGATAATGCGCCTGATAAGCCGTTCCGGTTTTGGAGTGGCAAAGACATTAGCCGCGCCAAAAAGAGCTAACACTTCTTTTTTGGCCTCTTGATTATGTCCAACTTCTTTATTTGTCCACCATGTCCACGGAATAACGCCGTCATGCTCGCTTAGGAATGTTTTTCGGCGCGGCATGGACTTTCCCTCCGGGCCGAACCAGATTCTTCCGTCAGCAACTTGCGCTTCAAACACTTCCCGGATATTTTTCCAGCACTTTCCTTCAGGCGGGGCGTATACGGAGCCTCCCGGCGTTGTGATGCTGTACATTTGATTAGGTCGGTATCCTTGCGCGGTGTAGTCTGCGGAAGTCCAAGGCCCACGCGGGTCATTATCTGGATTGGAGTAATTTTGCGATTGTTCCGCGCTTAACGGGAGTTTATTCCGCGTCCTTTTGAAAATTTCTCTGTCTTTGACATAGAGCAAAATATAATCATGACCGTCACTGACAACAGCCCGCATATCAGGAGACGTTCTCTTTTGCCAAATGACGGTCGCTATAAAATGCTGCCTGCCGAACAACTCGTCACAAAGCACTTTCATATACGCCTGCTCGTCATCGTCAATGCTAATCCAGATACTTCCGTCCTCGGACAAAAGCCGCCAGAGGATTTCAAGGCGGGGGCGCATGAGGTTCAGCCATTGGCTGTGTTCCAGATTATCGTCGTACTGTTCAAAGGCTGAACCCGTATTATAGGGCGGGTCAAGATACGCGCACTTCACCTGTCCGGCGTACTTGCGCTCCAACGCCTTCAACGCCAGCAGGTTATCCCCATGAATCAGCATATTCTCCGTGTCCGGCGACGCGGCGCAGTTTGACAGCGCGGCGTTCTCTATCAGCAGGCGCGGCTCCACGCGAATCGGCGTGTCTTTGCCGTACCATGTCAGTTCCAATTTGTTCGCCATTGCGTCCCCTTCTTCATTTTCGCTCCCGTCGTTCCATCCGTTTCCCTTTTCGCGTAAATCAGGAATTGGCAAAGCAATCGTTTCAGCCGATTGAAAGCGGGGAGCTTTACTTCTACCGCCGTTCTGATGAAACGCTTTTCCCCGTCACTCGTCCTCATCTTCATACGCCGGGGGATGTACGATGTTCAGATTGTAGTCGCTTTTCCCGAACTCACAGCGTTCCAGAAGCATTTGCGGAATTTTGCGAATGTCAATGTTCGGATACGCTTTTT
>JAFSOM010000047.1 GCA_017447005.1 Oscillibacter sp. | reverse complement strand
GGCTCCGGTTTCAGCGGCTACAACGGACGCTGATTCTCCCGGAATCCCCTGTCATTCGGAGTTTGCGTTTAATGTCCTCGCTTTACGAAGAACCCCCCTAAATCCCCCCTTTTCAGGGGGGACTTACGAAATTTGAAAGCGTTTTCAAGTCTGTTTCCCCCGCCTCTGAAAGGGGAGGGAGACAGGGGGAGGGGTCTTGCAAACGCGTTAAGTCAATGATTTTGGCTCCGCCCTCCCCTCAACAAATCCGGGGGAGGGCTTTTCAAAAATCCGCGAATCCCGGCGCAAACCGCCGCCGGAATCGGCGTTACGTCCCGCTGACCAGCGCTTCCCCGACGCGGTAAATATCTCCCGCGCCAACGGTCAGAATCAAGTCGCCGGGACGGGCAATCTCCCGCAGTTTCTGCGCGGTTTCCTCCAAGGTCGAGCAGTAGACCGCGCCGGGAATCTTGCGGCACAAATCCGCCGACGAAATGCCGAGGGTATTCTGTTCCCGCGCCGCGTAGATTTCCGCCAAAACCACCGCGTCGGCCTGTCGCAACTCCTCTACGAAGCGGTCGAACAGGCTCGCGGTACGGGAATAGGTGTGCGGCTGGAACGCGACGATGATACGCTGATAGTCAAGGCGTTTGGCGGCGGTCAGGAGCGCGTGTATCTCGTCGGGATGGTGCGCGTAGTCGTCGCACACGTCCGCGCCGCGAAACGTGCCCTTGCGCTGGAAACGACGTTCGGCGCCCGTAAAGCCGGATAAGCCCGCTTCCACGTCCGCGCCCGCGACGCCTAACACATACGCCGCCGCCGACGCCGCAAGCGCGTTTAATACGTTATGTTCCCCGTAGACCTGTAAGGCGACGTGCGCGTAAGGCTCCCCCCGGACAAGGACATCAAATTCCGGCCTTCCGTGCGCCCATTGCAGATTCGCGGCGGTACAGTCGGCCTTTTCGGACAGGCCAAAGGTCAGCATTGGACGGTCAAGCCCCGCGACGGTCGTCATGGCGCTGGCGTTGTCGGCGTTGACAATCACGCAGCCGTTCGGCGGTACGAGTTCCGCGAAACGCCGGAACGAGCGCTGAATATTGGCGAGATTCTGAAAATAATCGAGGTGGTCGGCTTCCACGTTCAGAATCACCGCCACGGTCGGCGAAAATCTCAGAAAACTGTCACGGTATTCGCAGGACTCCGCGATAATCGTATCGCCTTCGCCCACGCGATAGCCGGAACCCAACAGCGGCAACGCGCCGCCTATCATAACGGTGGGGTCTTTCCGGGCGGCCATAAAAATATGCGTGCACATGGATGTGGTGGTCGTTTTGCCGTGCGTGCCCGCCACACAGAGCGCGTTCGGGTAACGGCGCATAATCGCCCCCCAGCCGTCAGCGCGTTCGTAGACCGGTATGCCCCGGGTAATCGCCCCGGCAATTTCCGGGTTGCTGTCGGGCGCGGCGGCGGTGCGTATCACGAAATCGCATTTGCCCAGATTTTCGGCGTTGTGCCCGATGGCAATGGGAATCCCCAGTCCGCGCAAATGCGCCACGGTTTTGCTCTCGGTCATGTCGGAACCCTGTACCGTGAGGCCCATTTGCTGCAGGACTTCCGCAAGCGGCGACATAGATACCCCGCCGATACCGACTAAGTGAACCCGTTTTCCGGGCAGAAGATAGTTTTCAATGGGAGAGGGTGTTGTCATAAAAAACGGCTTCCTTTCCATGGGCGGGGACGCGTACCGAAAGACGGCGGCTTTCCGCCCGTTTACCCGTTCCGACGCGGCGGAATCCGGGCGTTTTCACGTTATTATACTTTGCCCAGCGGCGAAAAGCAACAGAAAAGGCGGCGCAGACATGAAAAATATTCCAAACGGCGCGGCGCGGGAGGCTCCGGACGACCTAGCGGCGCGAAAATCTTTAGCGAACGCGGCGCAAGCGTCGGACGGCGTAACGGCGCGAAAATCTTTAGCGAACGCGGCGCAAATGCCGGACGGCGTAACGGCGCCAAAATCTTTAGCGAACGCGGCGCGAATGTCGGACGGCGTAACGGCGCGGAAAATGAATAACCTGACGGCGGTGAAGATTCCGGACAGCGCGGCGGCGCGACGTGAAATTATCCCTCCCGCCGTGCGGCACGTCCTGCGAAAGCTCATGGCGGCGGGACATGAGGCCTTTTGCGTCGGCGGTTGCGTGCGCGATACGCTCCTTGGCAGGACGCCCGAGGACTGGGACGTAACCACCAGCGCGACGCCGGAAGAGGTCATGGATGTCTTTCCGCGCCGTACCATTCCGACCGGTATCCGTCACGGCACGCTGACGGTACGTTCCGGGAAAGGCGGCGTGGAGGTGACAACGTACCGTATCGACGGCGAATATACCGACCGCCGCCGCCCGGATTCGGTATCGTTCACGGGTTCCTTGGAGGAGGATTTGAAGCGGCGCGATTTCACGATTAACGCCATTGCGATGGGGTTAGACGGCGAACTCCGCGACCCCTGTCACGGACGCGACGACTTACAGGCGGGCGTCCTGCGCTGTATCGGCGTCCCCGACGAACGTTTCCAAGAGGACGCGCTGCGCCTTATGCGCGGCTTACGCTTTTCCGCGTCGTTAGGCTTCCGGCTTACGCCCGACGCCGAAGAAAGTATCCGGCGAAATCGGCTGTTGCTGTCGGAAATCGCCGCCGAACGGATACAGATGGAGCTTTGCAAACTCTTCCGGGGCGCCGGGGCTACCGATATTTTACGGCGTTACCCGGAGATTATCGCCGTATTCTGGCCCGAAACGCTGGAAATGATTGGCTTTGAGCAACACAATCCGCACCACTGTTACGACGTTTGGGAACATACGCTGCACGCTATGGACGGCGTCCCGGCGGACGACTTGACGCTACGCCTGACCATGTTCCTTCACGACATCGGCAAGCCGCGGAAATTCTGTCTGGACGAAAACGGCGTGGGACATTTCCCCGGACATCAGGCCCTGAGCGCGGATATGGCCCGGGAGATGTTACAGCGTCTGCACTTCCCGAAAGTCCTGCGCGAACGCGTCGCGCTACTGGTCAGTCTGCACGACAGGCCGCTTGTCACGACGGAAAAGGCCGTCCGGCGGGCGCTCAACCAGTTAGGGGAGGAGACGTTCCGGCAACTGCTCGCCGTCAAACGCGCCGACAACCTCGCGCAGTCGGATATGGACAGGGGACGCCTCGAAACCGTCATGGAAGTCGAAAAGATTCTGCGCGAACTGATGGAACGTCAAGCCTGTTTCAGCCTGAAACAGTTGGCGGTCAACGGGGACGATTTATTAGCGCTGGGGTTATCCGGGCGGCGCGTCGGCAGGACGTTGGACGCGCTTTTAAACGCCGTCATAGAGGACGAGCTACCGAATGACCGCGAAAAACTGCTGGAAGCGGCGATTCGCATGAACGGACTGTCGCCCCGCACGGGAACGCCGCGCAAACGTCGCAAACGCCGCCGGAAGCCGTCAAAGGTCAAGCGGACGCCGCCGGACGCCGATTCGCCCACGCCGACGGAAAGCAGTCAGCCGCTCACGCCGACGGAAAGCAGTCAGCCGTCGTCCGAAACGCCGCCGGAGCCGTCATAAAAACTTGCGTAAAAATAAGCTAGCTGAAAGTCTATGCCTTCCCCCTTTGGGGGAAGGTGGCGCGCAGCGCCGGATGAGGGCAAATTTGCTATTTGCCAACGATTCCCGGACACATAAAAATCCTGAAAAGCGATTGACGGGACGCCGGGAATCTGTTAAAATTAAAACAATCTTGCGCGGGGGAATGGCAAACCGACGCCCACGCGCAAATTTTACGGGAAAGAAGGAACGGTATGTATCGGATAGTGCGAAAAGAGGAATTGCGCCCCACCGTCACGCTGTACGAGATTGAAGCGCCGCTTGTGGCGAAGAAGGCCCAGCCGGGACAGTTCATCATTCTGCGCGTGGACGAGGGCGGCGAGCGCGTCCCCATTACGATTAACAGCTATGACCCCGACAAGGGCACCGTGACCATCATCGTGCAGACGGTCGGCGCCACGACGGAGAAGCTCAAAGCCATGAACGAGGGCGACAGCTTACAGGATTTCGTCGGGCCGCTCGGACGCGCCAGCGAAACCGAAGGCAAGAAGAAAGTATGCGTCGTAGGCGGCGGCGTGGGTTGCGCGATTGCGTACCCCGTGCTGAAGAAGTTCCACGACGACGGCGCCGAAGTCCATGCCGTCGTAGGCTTCAAGACGAAAGACCTTGTGATTCTGGAGGACGATTTCCGCGCCGCCAGTTCCGTGCTGAAAATCTGTACCGACGACGGCTCTTACGGTCAGAAGGGACTTGTCACGGACGCGCTCAAAGAGCTGATTGAGGCCGGGAACCAGTACGACGAAGTATTCGCCGTCGGGCCGATGGTCATGATGAAGTTCGTCAGCAAGACGACGGAGCCGTATGGAATCCCGACGACGGTTTCCATGAGTCCGATTATGATTGACGGCACCGGGATGTGCGGCGGTTGCCGGTTGAGCGTCGGCGGCGAGATGAAGTTCGCCTGCGTGGACGGCCCAGACTTTGACGGTCATCAGGTCGACTGGGACATCGCCGTGAAACGGAATCAGATGTACCATGATTGGGAAGTCAAAAAGCATGAGGAGACTTGCAATCTCCTGAAAAAGGGGGCGTGAACCATGGCCAGAAAAGCGAATATGTCGCAACAGAAGAACCCTATGCCGTCACAGGCGGCGGACGTGCGCAACCACAACTTTGAGGAAGTGGCGTTAGGCTACACGAAGGAACAGGCGCTGGACGAGGCGCAACGTTGCTTACGTTGCAAGAACCGTCCCTGTATGGAAGGCTGTCCCGTCATGGTACGCATTCCCGAGTTTATCGAGAAGGTGGAAGCGGGCGAGTTCGAGGAAGCGTATCAGATTATCTCCGCCACGTCCGCGTTACCCGCGGTCTGCGGGCGCGTCTGTCCGCAAGAGAGCCAGTGCGAAAAGTACTGTGTGCGCGGCAAGAAGGGCGACCCCGTCGGAATCGGACGCTTAGAGCGTTTCGTCGCCGATTGGCACAACTCCCACGCGGACGCGAAAGCCGAAAAGCCCGCCTCTAACGGTCATCGCGTGGCGGTTATCGGTTCCGGCCCCGCCGGGCTGACCTGCGCCGGAGACTTGGCCCGTAAGGGTTATGAAGTCACCGTGTTCGAGGCGTTGCACCTTGCGGGCGGCGTTCTGGTGTACGGCATTCCGGAGTTCCGTCTGCCCAAGGCGATTGTACAGAAGGAAGTCAACGGCCTGAAAGATTTGGGCGTCGTGATTTCCACCGATACCGTCGTAGGGCGTACCATCACGGTCGACGAACTGATGAGCGAACAGGGATTCGAGGCCGTGTTCATCGGTTCCGGCGCCGGACTGCCCATGTTTATGAATATCCCCGGCGTCAACTATAAGGGCGTCCTGTCCGCGAACGAGTTCTTGACGCGTATCAATCTGATGAAAGCCTATTTGCCCGATTCCGACACGCCGATTATTCATCCGAAGAAAGTGGCGGTCGTGGGCGGCGGCAACGTGGCCATGGACGCGGCGCGGTGCGCGAAACGTCTGGGCGCGGAGGTTTACATTGTCTATCGCCGCGGCATGGAAGAACTTCCGGCGCGTAAGGAAGAGGTTGAACACGCGATTGAAGAGGGCATTATCTTCAAGACGCTCAACAATCCCGTGGAGATTCTCGCCGACGAGAACGACAACGTGAACAAAATCCGCTGTATCGAGATGGAGCTGGGAGAGCCGGACGCGTCCGGACGCCGTCGCCCCATTGAGAAACCCGGCAGTGAGTTCGAGCTGGAAGTTGACTGCGTGATTATGGCGTTAGGCACCAGTCCGAACCCGCTGATTAAATCCACGACGGCGGGATTGGAAATCAACCGCAAGGGCGGAATCGTGGTCAACGAGGACGGGCTGACCTCCCGCGAGAACGTCTACGCCGGCGGCGACGCCGTGACGGGCGCGGCGACGGTCATTCTTGCCATGGGCGCCGGAAAAACCGCCGCGAAAGCCATTGACGAAGCGTTAAGCGCGAAAAACGCGTAAGGCATTGACGAAACCTTGAGCGCGAAGGGCGCATAAAGGCGTTTCGCCCTACAAGTCTGAAATTGAAAAAGCCGCGTCGCAGTCCCTTGCTTATGGGGATTGCGGCGCGGTTGCGCGTGTCGTATGGAAGCCGGGACGCGTCAAATCTGTTTCATGGTGTAGTAGACGAGCAGACCGAAGGCCACAAGCGCGAGCGTCCACATGGCGTAAGTCGCCGCGCTGACGTTGACCAAACTTGCCAGTATCCCGCCAAACGCGAACGCCAGCGACACGTAAAGCAGGAGCGTGTCCGATTTCAGCGACAGCATACTGGTCAGTTTTCCGTTCCAGAGCAGGTAAATCATCGCCGCAAGCGCGAGCAGTAACGCGACAGCCAGCGCTCTTGACAGGGTCAAGTAAGGCGAAAACGGCTGCATGGTACGGGAAAACAGCCATGTCGCCATAATGCCCGTGCCCAATACCGTCAGCGACAGGGCGCAGACCCGTTCGTAGAGGCCCCACACAATCCCGAGGAACGCCGCCATAGGAACGATGACAATCAGGCGGTCAAGGAACGTCAGGTCCCAGATGCTCAACAGGCTGACCAGCGCCACGAAGCCCCCGGCGGCGGACAGATACAGCCCTAAGGCCCGTTTGAAACGGTCGCCGCGCTGAAGTCCCGTCAGAATTGCGCCGATTGCCAGAATTGCGACGCCAATTCCCGCCAGAATCGGCAGATAGCGTTCATTCCAGAGAACCATCTGATTCGCGGTGCCATTGGCGTAACGGCGCACAATGAAGAGGAAGATTTCCGCCGCACAGCCGCACAGGAGCGCCCGCATGGCCAGAGCTTCCGAGGCGGCCCTGTTTTTTTTGTTTTTCGGCATAATAAAACCTCCGAAGGAGTGATTGTACCTTGTGCGCGCAGTCCGCGTTCCGACTGTTGCACATACTAGCAGGCAGTATAGCAGATTTTCTCCGCCTTTGCAAGAATTTTGTTCGCGTCATTTTGCCCACGCGCTAGGTTCCGAAGAAAAACTCATAGGGAATCGTTTTTCCCACGTTATTGATACGCGTCCGGGCCAGATACGCCGCCACGCCGTAGAGAATCAGCAGGAGCGTGACCCGTTTTCGTTTGCGTTCGTCGCGGATTTCGCGCAGGATATTCGGAATCAGCAGGACGGTATACGGGGAATAGAGGAAGGCGCCGCGTGAGAACATGCTCGAACGGACGGAAAGCGCGTAGAAAATGGTTTCCGTGACGAAGGCCCAGAGAGCGATTTGATTTTTCTGATACATCGCGGGCCTGTCCTCGCGGTCAACCGTCAGGACGCAGAAGAGAACCGCCAACAGCTGCACGGCGTAGACGAGTAATTCCACGGTGTATCCGGTATGCTCGGACGTGTCGTCGAGATAATGCCGATAGACCGTCGGCACGAAGAAGAGCAGGTAAGGAAGGCATTGCAGATAGAATACGGCGATAGCGCCCCCGGCGGCCAGTACGGGGAGAGCCGTTTTTCGCCGGAAGGGGAGTTGTCCCAGCCAGTACATCGGGAGAAAGAACATCGCGGAGAGGTGGAAGCACATCCCGACGGCGATACAGAGCAGGAACGGAACCAGCTTTCGTTTCCAAATCAGCGGGAACGTAAGGAACATCGCGTAAGAGACAATGGAACTTGGCGTAAAATTCAGCGCCGTTTGGAAGAAACAGAACGTGAAGTACAGAAAGAAACTCAGGTAACGGTTGGCGGAATCGCGGAAAATCAGGACGGAGACGAACAGAATCAGCAATAGACTGTTGAAGACTGTAATCGTCTGCTGATGGCCGAACGCGGAGAGGAGTTTGTTATAGACGGCGTAACCAATCTCGACGCCGCCGAACCGGGGCGTGACGTGATGGGGAAGGTCGGCCCACGCGGTTTCGGCAATCGAAAGGAAGTGGGCGCAGTACTGCCACGTATCCGCGCCGACGGAAGTCCCCCGGAGCGCCGCGCATAGGAACAGCGTCAGCGACAAGGGAAGGAGTAACGCCGTCTCCGCGTGTTCGTATTTCCGCGTCAGCGCTTTGAGCAGTCCCAGATACAGTATCCAGCCTAGAATCGCATAGTAAACGCCCATGTTACCCCCTGATGATTTCCTGAAACGCGTCCAACTGTGCGCGGTAGTCGAAACGGCGGAGCCACGTTTCCCGGGCCGCGCCGGACATCTCCCGCTGTCGGGCTTTGATAGTCTGATAAGCGCGGTCAATATCGGCGTTCCCGGCGCCGACGGGCAACAATACGCCGTTGTTGTCGGTGACAAACTCGCGGAAACTGCCCGTATCGGACGCGATAACCGGAGCGCCGAACATCATCGCTTTGCACAGTACGCCGCTCTGAAACGAACGTCGGTAAAACAGCCATACGCACGCGCTGGAAGCGTAAGCGGCGTTAATTTCGGCGTTGGACAGCGGGCGCCCCTGACAAACTAAGAGACGTTTTTCCCGAATCAGCGTTTGCAATACGTCGTCACGCAAGGCGCGGCGGATGTCGCTTCGGGTGTCAATGCGGAAAAGCGCGTCGGGGTCGGCGGCCTTGTAGCGCACGTAGTCGAGAAAGAGGTCAAAGCCGTGATTCCGGATGGCGGTAGCGATAAAGGAAAAATACTTTCGTTCCGGCGGCGCTACGCGCATTTCTGCGCTTTCATTGTTCGGCGGCGCTTGGGCCTCGTCGGTAAAGACTAACGGAAACATCCGCGCCCGCGTCTGCGGATGAAACCCCGCGCAATGGACGCGGTAACAGGACAGCGCCTCCTCCGACGGAAGCAGTACGGTTTCCGTCCGCCTCATCACGGGCTGTACGAAAACGTAACGGCCCAGCGCCTTGACGCTTTCCGTCAGGGATTCGCGTCCGCGGAGCAAATGCGCGGCCCATGCGCGGAATCCCGCCCACGGCTCATGGTACACGAACCAGACGCGCATAGACGGATTCTCGCGCCGGAAACGCCGGATATATTTCATGTCCGTCATGGAGAGGTTGTAAATCAGCAGAATGTCGGGAGCGCGGACTTCGGACGCATTCAGCGTAAAGCAACGGTATTCCGGGGCGTCGTCCGCGAAAGACTGATAGGCGTCGCGGACGTACAGCGCCGCGTGAAAGCCTGACGCCTCAAAGAGACGATAAAACGCCAGCATATGTGAAAAGTGCCCCGGCGCGAATTTCGCCGACATTATCAGCGCATTCGGCGACGCGGAAATTTCTATTTTTTCGTCTTGCACAGGCAAAGCCCCCCGTTCTTACTTTGCGCCCCGTTTCCGCCAGACCGCCTCCAGCGTCTTGCAAAGGATTTGCGCGTCAAACCGTAAGGAACGCCGCTCGACATAAAACAGTTCCATTGCCTGTCTGCGTCCGTCCTGATAGCCCGCGTCATTTCTCGCGTAGGCCTGCCAGTACCCCGTAAGGCCTGGCTTGACCGACAAAAGGCGGCGTCGCTCCTCCGGCGTGTAGTATTCCCGTAACTCCGACGCCAGTACGGGCCGCGGCCCCACAACCGACATATTCCCGAACAGGCAGATGTTGAAAAAGATTTGCGGCAGTTCGTCCAGAGACCATTGGCGCAGACGTTCCCCGAAACAGGGTTTCCCGTCGCCGCGATAGCCAATCATACGCGGGTCGCGTTCGAGCTTGTACTCCCGGCGGTAGGCGCGCAACTGTTCCGGGGTGAGGGCGGATTCCAAATCGTCCGCGCCCTTGCGCATACTCCGGAACTTGTAGATGTAGAAAGCCGCGCCGTCCTTGCCCACGCGTTTCTGACGGTAAATCGGATTCCCGAAATCCCGCGAGACAATCAGCAGGGCGACGAGAATCATCAGCGGCGACAGGAAGAGGCTCAGGAAGAACGTGGAAAAAAAGTCAAATATTTCCTTTGCGACACGATAGCCCGCCCCGCGCAGGAAATCCCACGCGGAGCGGTTTTTATCGGCTTTGCGGCGCGGCGCGGCGTTTTGTACGGCAATCGGGGATTCGGCGCGGGTGTAGTCCGTCATAAGAAAATCCTTTCGTCAGCGGCGAAAATTCGTCGGCGCATGGAAGCGGGACGCGTCCGCGCTTAAGTCTCCGCCTGCGCTTCGGCCTGCGCCGCGATAACCTCTTCCAAAGCCGCGTCCATGACGCTGTTGACTTTCGTTTCATAGAACGCGCCGTCGGCCTTCACGTTGACGACATTCCCGTCCTCAATGTCAATGCCGCTGCAATCAATGTTTCCAATCAGGCAACGGATATGGCTGAACGACAGACGGGTAAAAATGCCTTTGGCAGTCTCGAAATTCGGCGCGGTAAAGTTCAGCGTAAAAGCGCGGCGGATTTGGTTCCCGTTCAGCGTGATTTTATCGACATTGAAAGAATAATCGTTCGATTCGTACAGAATTGAGTTCAAAATAGCGATTTCCTCTTCGCTGGCGTTATAGCTGGGCATGGGCTGACGGAGTTCCCGCGCCGCTTCCAGTTCCTGCGCCCGGTAATTGTAGTCGCTGATTCGGATGTTTATCGCGTTTAACTCCACCTGTAGCTTATCGCGTTCGGCGTGGGCCTCCTCAATGCCGCGACGGATGGGCTGGTCGACGAACTGATAGTAGCCTAAGCCCATGAGAACCAGAATCAGAACCAAGAGAACCAGTTTTTCCAGTTTGGTAAAGTCGCGGGTTAAAATTCTCATGAGTTATCCCCCTCTCTCGATTGCGGCGGCGACGACATCTTCCGCCGGGGGCGCGCCGACTTCTATGCCGGTGGCTTGCGATACGGCGCCCTCAATTCCAGCGGCGGCTCTTGCGGCGGCGCCTCCGATTCCGTCGGCGATGGCGCCCCCGATTCCGTCGGCGGCGTTGTCGATGGCTCCGTCAATTGCGGCGGCGGTCGAGGCGGCTTCTTTCAAGGCTTGCCCATCGTTCCCTGCGGCTTGCGCGTCGGCGTCCTGTCCGTTCAGGAGTTCAGCGGCTTTCGCCTCGGCCTCCGCCGCGGCTTTCGCTTCCTCGGCTTCCTTCTGTATCTGCGTCGTGGTTTTGAAATAAATGTCGACTTCGGCGGTATTGGTCTCTTCCGTGGAAATATTGTCTTTCGTGGAAAAGGTCGTGGACGCCGACTGCATGGAGCAACTCAACACGGACGGGTCTTTCCGTATGTTTTCCATCATGGACGTGATTTCCGTCAGGGTGTTATTGCTGATGTGAATGGAGAGCTGATTTTCGCTCAACTCCCACGCGTCCAGCGGGGCCACGGGGAGAATCACCTGCTGAACCAGATTCATCACCGTTACGCGGCTGATTCGGTTCCGCTCCTCTTCGGTCATATCGGAAACGGTATAGTGCGCGTAATCTTCGGAAATGTCGGGAAGTCTGTTGTAACGGTCAGTTTTCTCGTTGATTTCCGCTTGAAGCTGATACACTTCCTCATAGGCGGCGTTGAGCGCGGCGAAACGGTCAATGACGGCCACTTTGCTGATAGCTCCCGCCATAACGATAATCGCCAGAATCGCGGGGAGGGCGATTCGCCAGTCAATCGGCTTTTCCCCGACGGTAGCGAAGTTAATGGAACGCTTGACCGGGACATGTCCGTAAGCCAGTTTCCACTTTTTTACGGACGACCCGGCTTTATCGCCGTCTCTCTGAGCGGCGGCGCCGTCCGCTCTCTTTGACAGACTGATTGCAGACACAGTTACCCTCTCCTTTCCTGTCGGTTACGTTTCCAAAATTGCATTCGTATCAAGGGCGTTTGAAAAGTTACGCAAACGCGGCCCTATTCCATAGTGATTCCAATCGATTCAATATACTGATAGCAGTCGGGGACGCTGTCGCCGTTCGGCGCGAGGGACGCCGCCTGATGAATATTCATATCCAGCGTTTCCCGGATGACCTCCTGCAACGGCACAATCACCGAGCCGCCGCCGCAGAGCCATACGTCGTTGACTTCGCTGTCTGGATTGCTGAAGCGGTAGAAGTTCAACGCCCGCATGAGTTCCACGGCGAGGTTGTTGTACGCGTTCATACAGGCTTCCTGATTCTGACAGCCTTCGTAATTCGTCAGCAGGTACGTATGCGCGAGGTGCACGTCCACGTCCATGGAATCGGCGATAGCCTCATCCAGCGCGGACAGCCCCGTTTCCAGCACACGCGTCACAACATGGCGCTCGCCTCGGAACATGTACATCCGGATGTTCTGGAAACCTAAGTCCAGCAGACAATACTCCCTTTGCTCCTTTTCGGGGCTGATACGTTCGGCGCGGCGAATCAGCGAAATGTACGCGCACAGCGACGGCGCCGCCTTGGAGAGTTTCAGGCCGGATTTGTGGAGAACCCGCTTGATGTCCTCCAACACGCTGACCTGTACGGCGGAGAGCATAAGTTCCATCACGGGCGCGTGCTCGTCCGACGCCGATTCCCGTTCCCGCTCCAAATCCTCCGGCGTGGAGAGCATCGCGTAGTCGAACACGTAATTTTTCAGTTCGTCGGTGATGTAGTCGTTGAACTCGTAAGGGATGTTAATCATCAGTTGTTCGGCGGACATCAGCGGCATAGTGACTTCCCGCGTATAGGCGACTTCGTTGGAGAGTATCACGGCGGCATGGTTCACGCCCCGGATACCGTTTTCCCGCATGGTTTGCCGGACAAACTCCCCCATAGCTTCGGCGGATGTGACGCGCCCTTCCCGCAGTAGATTTTTCGGCATGGGCGCCGAGGCGACTTTCCGCACGAATCCGCCCCGGCAGAGCGCGAGTTTCAAACTGTCATAGCCCATATCAACGCCCAGCAGGACTTTCGGCAATTTGGGCATAGGCGGCATTTTCGGCATTTTTCCAACTTTCGTAATCAAAGGCATGAGGCCCGTCCCCTTTCCGCGCCGTCAAACTCTCAGCAGATTCAGATACCAGTCGGTCAGCGGCTGACCGAAGAGAAGCATATACGCGCAGGCGGCGGAAATCGCGGGGCCGAATGGGAAGGGTTTCCCCTTGCCATTGCGCGTGGCGACGGCGAACAGCAGCCCAATCACGCAGGAGAACAACAGCGCGAACAGCGACGCCGTTACGCCGAGATACAGTCCCATGAGCGCGAACAGCTTGACATCCCCGCCGCCGAGCGCCTCCTTATGCAAAACGCCTTCCATCACGAGCGACAGCGCGAGCATACCGCCGCCGTAGAGCAGGGCCGCGAGGATATGCCGTCCCAAGTACGCGCCAAACGGGACAGCCGTCCACGGCGCTGCGGCGGCCCATGCCAGCGCGGGAATTATCAGACAGCCGTCCGGGATGATGAAGGTATCCAAGTCGACCAGCGACAGGCAGAACAGACAGCACAGAAAAACGTAATTGCGCAGGCACAACACGGAAACGTCAAAGCGCGACAGGCACAGGACGGACAACAGCGCGAAGGCGC
>JAFSOM010000555.1 GCA_017447005.1 Oscillibacter sp. | reverse complement strand
GCATAGAGTATAAGCCCTTCCCCAAGGGGAGAGTCAAGAGTTTTTTTTGATTTTTCGCGGGAAATTTTAAAGCGGGCAAGCGTCGTCCGGAGTTTCGCTCACCCCTCCCCGCCGCCTTGCGCAACCGATTTTGCCTCTCAGACCGCTAAGTAAAAAAATGCTTGCATTTTGTTTTCCGATGTGCTATAATGAACAACGTTCTGAATCAATCGGAATGCGCCATTAGCTCAGCTGGATAGAGCGTCTGGCTACGGACCAGAAGGCCGGGGGTTCGAATCCCTCATGGCGTGCCACGGCGTCGGCGAAAAGACGCTTGCAGCTTTTCCTCGGTTTCCACCGGGGGAAAGTTGTTTTTTTGCGTAAAAATCCATGTTTTTGACGCGAAAAACTTTGTAAAAGCGGAACCCGGTTTTCGTGAAAAATTCGCGTGACAAATTAAGACGCCGCGGGTAAAAGATTCCGGATAGCCTATCCGTCTTCCCGCGAACGCAAGGCGCGGGATTCATCCCCAAAATCTTTTCGGGGAGAATCCGTCTTTTTGACGAACAAAAAACGTGAAAAAGAGGTAATTTTCGTTTAAAATGACAAGGCCTCACTTCGGTCAAAACGGAGAGGCCAGCCCCCGAAAACCGGATGTTTCGCGCAATTCATTTCGTCGATGTATGACGCCTCCGCGCCGCAGTCCGCGCAGACGCGTTGACGCCGGACGGCTCGCCTTATCCGGGGGCGTCCGGCGCGGGCGACTTGACAAGAAGCCGTGCGCCCGCCTTTTATATAGTATGCGTAAAGTTTTCGTTGGCGCGGCGGAAACCGCAACTTGCTAACGATTGCTACACCATACTTTTATGTATACGCACGAGAAAAACTCCTTGCCTGTATGGGGTAAAGTATGGTATACTGACAACGTCACCGGGCGCGGGAACTTTTCATTCCCGGCGAACGTCTAAGCATACGAAAACAAACATTCGTCTCTGAAAAACAGGTCAGGAGGTCAGGAATATGACAATAAAACGTTTTTGTTCTCTGCTCATGGCGGCGGCAATGGGATTAACCCTGATAGGCTGCGGCGGCGCGCCCGCGGAAAACGACAGTCCGGCGGGGTTCGACGCGCAAGATAACGCCCCGGCGGAACTGAGCGCGAATATCGGACAGAGCGACGCCGATAAGGAGCCGGAATCCCTTCCTTTCTTCGCGTCCCTGTTCCACACGAAAAAGAAGGCCGTTACGCCGTCCGTCAAGGCGGTTTCCAACGAAATCGCCAAGGCCGTTTACCCCACGACGGCCCCGTTTCCGAACGAAGAGGACTACATCAGCGCCAACGGCTCGTTTGACAGCGAAGCGTATTTCAAGGCTTACGAAAAATGGACGGCGGTTGTCAGCGCCCGCCCGGACTTGACGGCGGAGGAAGTCGCGCCGCTCAACGCCTTTTTCCGCGACAGCGCCCGGCAGTTTTTGAGCGGTAAGGAAAACCGCGTCTATTCCCCGCTCAATATTTATATGGCCCTTGCCATGCTGTCCAATCTGACCGCCGGGAACAGTCAAAAACAGATTCTCAAGTTGCTGGACGCCAAAAGCGCCGACGCCCTCCGCACGCAGGCGAACCGTATCTGGAACGCCCTCTACACCGACGACGGCGCTTCCACGACGCTTTTGGGAAGTTCGATTTGGCTGAATCAGAGCGTGCGTTTCAACGCCGACACGCTGAAAAAAATCTCCGAGAGCTTTTACGCCTCCTCCTATTCCGGGAAAATGGGTTCCAAGGAGTTCGACGCCGCCCTGCAAACGTGGCTCAACGAACAGACACGCGGCTTGCTCTCGCAACAGGCCGGCGGCGTGAGCATGTCCCCGGAAACCCTGCTCGCGCTTGCCACGACCATTTACTTTAAGGCGAACTGGCATGACAAATTCAACGAAGCCGCCACAAAAACCGATACCTTCCACGCCGCTGACGGCGACCGGAAAGCGCCGTTTATGCGTCAGACGTTTACGGGCGCTTACTATCAGGGCAAAGGCTTTACCGCTGTCTATAAGTATCTGCGCGACAGCGGTATGTGGCTCATCCTCCCCGATAAGGACAAAACTCCGGCGGATTTGCTGGAAAACAACGCCGTCATGGACTTTCTCGCCGCGCCGGAGAAGTATGTCAACATTTCCCGCGCCGATATTACCCTCTCCCTTCCGAAATTCGACGTTTCCGCCGACTTGAACCTTATCGCCGGATTGAAGGCGTTAGGCATTACCGACGTATTCAACAGCGCCGCGTCCAACTTCTCGCCCATGACGACCGACGCGGAAAAGATTGTCATCGGACAGGCGAAACACGCGGCGCGGGTCAAGATTGACGAAGAAGGCTGTGAGGCCGCCGCCTTTACGGTCATGATGGCCGAAGCGACCGCCATGATGGAACAGCCGCCGAAAGTCAATTTCACGCTTGACCGCCCGTTCCTGTTCGCCGTGACCGCGACGGAGAATCTTCCGTTGTTTGTCGGCGCGGTGCAGACGCCGATTGCCGCGTAAACCGCTTGCCGCGTCCTTTCCCGTCAGGCGACGGAGGGAAACTTCCATCATATACGACCGCCCGCGCCGGACAGCTTTTCGACGCGGGCGGTTCGTTATGTCGACGGACGCCGTAAATCGTGTTATAAACTTTGCCCCCGAAAACGGAAGAGGGGGTGATTGGCGCGTTTTTACAAACTTTTGCCGGAAAGCCCCTTGCGGAATTGCGCCCGGAGCGCTATAATTATTATAAATATGGGGCGTTATCGCCAAAAAGCGCGAATCCGCGCCCGTAACGGCCTTCCATTCCATCCTATCCGCCATCATTTCACCAGAAAGGACGTTGTCCGCGCTCTTCCCTGACCAACGGAACGCGGCGCGCTTGGACATATGAACACAATACGAAAGGCGTCGCGCAACGGCATAAATTCCGACGCGTTCAGTCTGCCGGAAATGCTTATGGTTACGGCAATCGCCGCCACGTTGCTGACAGTGAGCTTTGTCAACGCCGCCGACATGATTCGGAACAGCCGTCAGACCGCCATGGACCGTCAGGCCGAGCAGATTTTTCTCGCGCTCTCCCGTAACCTTCAGGGATTGGAGGCAAGCGGCAATACCGCGCTCTTGCAACGGAGTTTCGACGACTTTACGGACGAAAACCGCCCCGTATGGCTGATTCAAATAAAAAAGCGCGACCTCTTCACGCCGTCTAAGTACGCGCTCTATCAAGCGGACGACAATCGGGATGACCCCGCGTTCGGAGAACTGAAAAAACTTTTATTCCCTGCGGACGGCTTATCCGCCGCGTTAAGCGCGGGTTTGAACAACGGCTATTGGCTTATCCTGTTCACGCCCGGCATGGACGTTGAAAAGCCCGCCGAAAAGGACATGGGAACCGAGTATTACTTTGCGCGTCCGACCGTTTACAAGATTTTCTTCGCAAAGAATGAGGACGCCGGAAAGGAATCCTTTGAAGAACTGCTCCGGTATGACGGCGCGTCCGTCACAAAGGAATCCGTTCAGAGCGTCGCGGCGCGTTACGGAGACCAAGACGACGGGCGAAAGCGCCGTGTAGACGAACTCAACGGCTATGTGGGCTATTACGGCAGCGACAGCCAAAGTTCGAGAGTCCTGACCAGTACGCGCTATGACCGTTTCCGGTGCGAAATTGCGGAGATACAAAACGCCGAGAAATTATCCGTGCGCGTCAAATGCGTCATTCCCAACGACGCCGAATACACGACATGTCCCGTTGAATTTACGCTGAAAGTCGAGGGCGAAACCAGCGGGAAGACCGCTGAATTGATGGAAAAGCCGCTAAACGCCGCAAACACGTGGTTTGGAGACAATGTCGCTACGTTCGTTCTGGACGCGTTGGGCGACGGCACGGGCGGCGCCAATCAAAGCGTAAGGGCGAAAGAAAATCCCGACAACCCCGCAACATGGAAGGATTTTTTATATGACCACGGACTGATACCCGGCGAAAATTTAAAGCTCACGCTCTCCGCCTCCTGCGGCGTTCACGAAACCGAATCCAACGTTATCGAAACGGTCAACAGTCTTTTCGCCGACGCCGACACCGCGGCGTTGAACGGCGGCGTGTTAAACGTCGCAATCGCCTGCGGACGGCATTTGCAAAACCTTGACGCGGGCGTTTCCGGCGTCGGGAGAGCGGCGGCTACGGAGGATTCCAGAGTTTCCGAAATTCACGCGAAACAGACGCAAGATATTACCTTTGTTGACGCGCATTACCCCGACGGCGTAACGGAAGATTATCAAAAGTGGGCGAAAACTTACGAAAACAAAACGTTTCTGCCCGTCACGAACGAAAAACTGATGTCCTACGACGGCGGCGGACACGCGATTTATCATCTGACGGTCAACTATGACAATACGGCCTCGGTTCCCAGCCGGATGACGAATTACGCGACGAACGCGGGACTGTTCGGAACGTTCAGCGGCAACGCGATAACCAATCTGACGCTTGTAGACCCCGTGATTCAAGGCGTCAACGGCGTAACGCAAAGCGCCGGAGGCCTTGCGGGCACGCTGTCCATGGGAAGCGGCGTTATCATTGACAAGTGCGCCCTGTACATGACTTCCGGCGACGAAACCGGGACGCTTATCAGTCGGGCGAAAGACGCGGGCGAGACGCCGGAAACCGGAATGTCATGGCTTACCACAGGCGCGGGCGAAAATCAATGCGCCGGAGGCCTTATCGGTCTGGCGACGGCGGCGAAAGACGGAAAAACGCTCAAAATCACCAACAGTTTCGCGTCCGCGGTCGTCAAAGCGGGACTGCGTAAGGACACGGACGCGTGGGGCGCGGGATGTCACGCCGGAGGCCTCGTGGGCATGGCGGACGGCGTAAAGGTCAAGATTGACTGCTGTTATACGGGCGGCTATCTCTACGGCGCGGACACCGGAGGATTCGTCGGCGGTACGGACGGAAACGCTTCCGTCACGGCGTCGAACAGTTACGCGGCGGGCTTCCAGTATTCCGGCGCGGCGTCCGGTAACTGCGCCTGCGGACTGGTCAACGGCGTCGTCGACAGCGTGAAATGCTGTTACAGCGTCTCCGCGCTCAACGATAACAGGACGGGATATATCAATTACGACATAGCCAAGTGGGACAATCAGGAAGAGGTAGCCGAAAAGATAACGGATTCATGGGGGCCGGAAACGTTCTCAACGCCGTGGTATTATGATAATACGGATGTCAAAGCGGCGTTCGGCGGCGCGGACAGCAAATTCGCAAGCTGGACAGACGGCGAAACAGTTACGCGCCCCTATAATCTGACAAAGCAGGGTTTGCGCGATTATGCCTATCCCCGTCTGACGGTCGACGGCGTACAGGTCTATCACGGCGACTGGAAACCGGAATCAGCATGGGCGGACGGTCAGACATGGGAGGATAGCGGCGACGCAATCGGCGGCGACAGTAGCGGCGACGCAATCGACAGCGACAATAGCGACGACGCAATCGACGGCAACGGTAACGACGACGCAATCGACGGCAACGGTAACGACGACGCAATCGACGGCGACAGTAGCGGCGACGCAATCGACGGCGACAACAGCGGCGACGCAATCGACGGTGACGACAGCGGCGACGCAATCGACGGCGACGGTAGCGGCGGCGCAATCGACGGCAACAGTAGCGGCGACGCAATCGACAGCGACGACAGCGGCGGCGCAATCGACGGCGACGGTAGCGGCGGCGCAATCGAAGATAACGACAGCGGCGACGAAATTGGCGGTAACGATAACGGCGATTCGCCGACGGAATCCGCGCCAAGCGTCGCAAACGCGGATGAGGGAACCATAGACCCGGACAGCGACGAGGCGCTATACGGTTGGACGCCGAAAGAAAATCCGGAAAATGAATTGCCGTCGAACTGGAACGGATAGTAATGTCGGGGACGCATGGAAGCGCGGACGGAGAAAGGAGCGCGTATGCGGGACTTTACGCGAAAGTTACGTCAAGAGCGGGGCGCGTCGGCGGCGTTCGCGCTGGCGATATTCCTGATTGCCGCGCTTTTTAGCTTCACGATGGTCGAAGGCTCCTTGACCGCCGCGCAAAACGCGTATATGCAACATGAGGAGGAACAGGCCTATTTGAGCGTCACCTCCGCCGCAAGACTGTTTTGCCGCGAGGCGGCGGTGCAAATGCCGTTTGAGATTCATGTGCCCGGCGCCGACGACGCCTCTTTTAACTGGGCGTATTACTGGCAAAAGTTCTCGGAGTTACCCCCGGACTCGGCATGGAAAATTGACCGCGATTCAACCCCAATCACAGTTGAACTTGGTTATGTATATTCCGCGTATCATGAGGCGGATAGAACATGGGATGTTGCTTTTCCCTTGTACTACGGGCTATTGGAAGATATAAACTTTATTCAGGAGACATTCCTTGAAATGGTACGGGCGATAGACAAGGGCGCGACAACGCCGCAAACGAAAACGCTGACCATAACATATCCGCAAAAAGCAAATCAAACCCTTCATGACAAGGATGAATACAGTAAAATTTCCAACCTTTTTAAACAGGTGGAAACGAAAGTGACGATGAATCCGACGGATTACTCCGTCAAAGCGGAGTTCGTGAATGTAAAAAATCCCCGGGATGATTCGGATATTGCGCAACGTCTGAAATATCATGTCACCGTAACATTAAAGTGTATGAAATTTGAGGAAGTTGAGGTCGTCAATGCCGACTTCGTCATCAGGAGAAGAACGCTTACGTGGAAGGTCGACAGCGCAGGGAGAGGGGGCGCTATCGCGTATGGCGAAACGTAAGCGCGACAATCGGCGCGGCGAAAGCCTCGTTGAAACGCTCGCGGCTATGCTTATCATCTCTCTGACCATGCTGATGTTAGCCGGGGCCATTGTCACGGCGGCGCGGGTCAATCGCAAGGCCGCGAACGAAATCATTCAGGTTACGCCCCCTCTCGATTCCGCGGCTTATGAATCCGATAACGGGTGGTTTGTGGAAATTCATGACAATTATGGGAATACAAGCGAATTACCCGTCACGCTGTACAAGGCCAAACCGGAGGGAGGCGGGGAAAATCATGTCCTGTATTATTATACGGTCGGTTCGTAGGGCACGGCGCAAGCTCTCGGGAAGCCGGGGCGTATCCATTGCGGAAACGTTGCTGTGCGTCCTGATACTGCTCCTCTCCACGGGCGTGACAGTCTCCACGCTGGATTTAGGTATCCGTCACTTCCAAGTCCGCACCCGGGAGACCGAACAGCGTTTGCTTTGCAATACGCTTTCTCTCGCGGTACAGGAATATCTCACCTACGTGAACAAAGTCGAACCCCCGGGAGACGATAGCGCCGTATATGATTTGACGCGCTTCAAAACCGGGGCGTTTGGGAGGGCGTTGGAAAACGAGTGGTGCGCGTTTGTCGCGGGGACATATTCCAGTGAGACGAGTTTCGCGGAAGGCGATTCGGGACAAATCGCGGTCAAGTATTCCGAAAGCGATTCCGGAGACGCTTTCTATTCCATGCTTGCGGACAAGGCGCAGTATATAACCGGACACCCGGCGAACGATGTAAAACTGGCGGCGACAATCGACGTAAGCGTTGACCGCGCAAACCGACGTTTCAATGTCATGATTCGCGTCGCCAATACGGACAACGTGCGGACGCAAGCAATCGAAAATCAATTTATCGTGATACCCGTAAACCCCGGCGTAATCGACTGAGCGCGCAAACGGGCGTGTGCGACGTATGCGGGTTTCCGGACGGCAACGCCGGAGCGCGTCGGCGGAGACGCGGCTCGAACCGGAACGGACAGCGGAAAGAAATAGAAATAAGGAGGAATTTTCATGAATCCCAAGGGAGGGAAGCGCAAGCGCGACGCGTGGACGCCGCCGCGTATCGGACAACGCATGATAAAAACGGCGGTGGCGGTGTTCATCTGTCTGGCGTTCTACTGTTTCCGCGGCTATCGCGGCGAGGATATGCCCACGGAGGCCGCCATTACCGCCATTATCTGTATGCAGCCTTACGTGCGCGATTCCCGCGAATACGCCCTCAACCGTATGACCGGGACGCTTATCGGCGCCGGCTGGGGCTTACTGTTCCTGTTGCTGGCGGTACTGCTTCCGGTTCTGTCCGCCAACCTCTATATTCTGTACCTGTTCATGTCCGTGGGCGTGTTGCTCAGTCTCTACACGTCCGTGGCGTTGCGTAAGCCGGACGCGTCGAGCTTGGCCGCGATTGTGTTTATCTGCGTCGTGATTGCCTTCCCGGAAATTGAAGACCCCATCCGCGACGCCATTGACCGCGTTTTGGGCGTCATGGTGGGCACGGCGGCGGCTGTGGGCGTGAACGTGTTCCATCTCCCGCGCAACCGGAACAAAAATCTGCTCTTCTTCGTCCGTACCGACGATTTGGCCCCCGACCGCTTTTCGCCGATTAGCCCGACTGTACTGTTTCGCCTGAACTCGTTCTGTCAGGACGGCGCGAAAATCTGTCTGGTATCGCGCCACGCGCCCGCCTTCCTTACGTCGCAACTTAGCGCGATAACGCTGAACCTCCCGATGATAGTCATGGACGGCGCTGCGCTCTACGACGCCAACGAAAACCGCTACCTGCAAACGGAGAACATCCGCGAGACGGATTCCGCCGTGCTGATGGAACGTCTGGAACGCATGGGACTGAGCTATTTTCTGTACACCGTCCACGGCGCGAAAACGTGCATTTTTCATCACGGCGCCTATACCGCCCGGGAACTGGACGTGCTGAACCGTTTGCGGCGCAGTCCGTACCGCAGTTATCTGGACGAGGAGATATACGAACCCGGCGAAATCGTGTGTATCAAGATTATCGGCGCGGAGGCGGACATTGACCTGTTGCAAAAGCGTCTGCATACGTTCTTACGGGGCCGCCGTCTGCGTTCGTCGGTACAGTTTCAGGCCGTCGCGCCCGACATCAGCGGGTTGTATATCTACTCGGAGCGGGCCACTGTGCGCAAGGCTGAACATCGTATCCTGCAACTGTTGCAAAAGAAGTATCCCGATTTGACGCCGCAAGAACTCTTTCTGCCGTCCGGCTACCACTCGGAGCATGACGCCATGTTACTTATGCACCAGTTGCACAACCGTTACGCGCCGATTCGCTTTTTGCGTTTCCCGTTCCGCAAGCGGGCCGCGAAAAAGAAATAACCGCCGCGCCGGAAAAAGGAATCGCCGTTACGCGCCGGAAAAAGAAACCGCCGCCCTTCCCCGACTGCGGGAGGGGCGTTTATCGCGCTTCCCGACGATTCCGGCGTATTGCAAAGCGGGGAAAGATATGGTACAATAACGCCTCTAAAGCGCAACGGAGTTTCAGCGGAGAGAGGGAGGATTTACTATGCCCGACAATACGAAAGCCATGCGTTCCGATATTGAAATCGCGCAGTCCGTGACCATGCGGCCCGTGCGGGAAATCGCCGCGCTCGCCGGGGTCGAGGAGCAGTATCTGGAACAGTACGGAAACTACAAAGCGAAAGTCGATTATCGTCTTTTGCGCGAGAACAGCCGCCCGGAAGGGAAATTGATTCTCGTGACGGCTATCAACCCCACGCCCGCCGGAGAGGGTAAGACCACGACCACCGTCGGACTTGCCGACGCTTTGCGGCGTCTGGGGAAAAACGTCATTGTGGCCTTACGGGAGCCGTCGCTGGGGCCTGTATTTGGCGTCAAAGGCGGCGCCGCCGGGGGCGGTTACGCGCAAGTCGTGCCCATGGAGGACATTAATCTGCACTTCACCGGGGACTTTCACGCAATCGGCGCGGCGAACAATCTGCTTGCCGCTATGCTGGACAACCACATCCAGCAGGGCAACGCCTTAGGCATTGACGTGAAGCGTATCACATGGAAACGCTGTGTGGATATGAACGACCGTCAGCTCCGCAACATTGTGGACGGTCTCGGCGGACGTATGCAGGGCGTGCCGCGTGAGGACGGTTTCGACATCACGGTAGCAAGCGAAGTCATGGCGGTACTGTGCCTGTCGGACAGCATTCCCGACTTGAAAGCGCGTCTGGGGCGTATGGTCGTCGCGTACACGTTCGACGGCAAACCCGTCACGGCGTCCGATTTGAAGGCCGACGGCGCGATGACGGCGTTATTAAAGGACGCGCTCAAACCGAATCTCGTGCAGACGCTGGAGGGTACGCCCGCGTTTATCCACGGCGGCCCGTTCGCCAATATCGCCCATGGGTGCAACTCCGTCATGGCCACGCGCATGGCCTTACGGCTGGGCGATTACGCCGTCACGGAAGCCGGATTCGGAGCCGACCTCGGCGCGGAAAAGTTCTTCGACATCAAGTGCCGTTACGCCGGATTGAAGCCCGACGCCTGCGTATTAGTGGCCACCGTCCGCGCTCTCAAACATCACGGCGGCGCCGCCAAAACGGAACTTGGCAAGGAAAATCTCGACGCCCTCAAAGCCGGACTTCCCAATCTTCTGCGCCACGCCACGAATATTCGGGACGTATTCGGCCTGCCGTGCGTGGTGGCAATCAACGCCTTCCCGACCGATACGGCGGCGGAACTCGATACCGTCCGCGACTGGTGTCAGGCGGAAGGGATTCCGGTAGCGTTGAGTGAAGTCTGGGCCAAAGGCGGCGCGGGCGGCGTGGAACTGGCGGAAGCGGTCTTACGCCTCTGCGACGCCGAAAACCATTTCCGTTTCGCCTACGACGCCGACGAGCCGATACAAGACAAGCTCAATCACATCGTACAGCGCGTGTATCACGGTACGGAAGCCGTCCTGACGCCCGTCGCCCGTCGTCAGGCGCAGGAGCTGGACGCCCTCGGCTACGGCAATCTGCCCGTGTGCATGGCGAAAACGCAATATTCCCTCTCCGACGACCCGGCCCTGTTGGGCGCGCCGGACAACTTCGCCGTGACGGTGCGTAACCTGAAAGTCAGCGCGGGCGCGGGGTTCCTCGTGGCCCTGACGGGCGAAATTTTGACCATGCCCGGACTGCCCAAATCCCCCGCCGCCGAACGTATTGATGTCGACGAAACCGGACGTATCAGCGGCCTGTTCTAAAAATCGCCTCGCCCCGGGGAAACGCTCTCCGGGGCTTTCGCTACTTTCGCGGCTTTTGCTCCGCGATTTTCACGCCGCGCATACTCCTTCCCGTGCCCGCATAAAAATGAAATCATCCGTTGCGGGGGAGGGGTATTCATGAGGAAACGTCGTCCGGGCCGGCTGATATGCCTGTTATGCTGTCTGACGCTGTGCGCCTGCGGCGTTATCGAGTACGCGCCGCCCGCGACCGTACCGGACAGCGTCGCCGTTCCGGACACGCTCCCCGGACGCGCCGCGAATCTGTTGGAGTACGAAACCCTGTTGCGCGTGGACGGACGCGACATTCCCGCGTGGCAGTACTTATACTGGCTCTCGCTGGCCTGTGACCGCGCCGCGACGCTCTCCGACGCGCCCGACTGGAACGCCGTCCGCGAACAGGCCCTCATGAATACGGCCCTGTACGCAAGCGTGGAGACCCTCGCGGCGCGTCACGGCGTGGCATTCGACGACACCGACCGGGAAGCCGTCGCGGAACGCTGGCGCCTACGTTGCGACGCCTACGGCGGGGAGGACGCGTATTTAAAGGAAATCGCCCGGTACGGTCTCAACCGCGAACGCGCCGAAACCCTCTTCCGCGTCGCCCTGCTCTATGGGAAACTCCGCGAACTGTGCAAGGACGGCGGCGAACTCGCGCCAAGTCAGGCGGATTTGGACGCGTTAGCCAAGACAAGCGGCGACATCCGGATTGACCGTATCCTGTCGGCGGACGGCGACCGCGCCGCCGCGAAACGTCGCGCCGAAGCGTTTTTCAATCAGTTGAACGGCGCGAGCAATCAGGCGGCGCTCTTCTCCGAATTGACGTGGGAAGGCGTTGACCATACCGGGCCGCGCAGTCTGAAAGACGGCGTTTTCGACGAGCGTCTGACGCAGGCGGCGCGGACGTTGCAAGTCGGGCAAATCTCCGGCATTATCGAATCGGACGACGGCTTTTCCATTTTGCGCCGTCTGCCCCCCGAACGCGACGGACTTCTGGAAACGTGGCTACGCCGTACCGTAGAGCAAACCGCGCAGTCGGCGGACGTGGAACTGACGGAACGATATTTCACGCTGAAGCCGTCCGCGTTCGCCGCCGCCCTGAAAGAATTGCGAAATCATGACTTTTCATAAAATACGCTGTGGATTCGCCCTCTTTTTCGTCAAAAAGCCTGAAAATTTCCGCTATACTTTCCGGCGAAAGTTTGATATAATCACGGCGCAATCAAATTCCCCGCGCAAAAGCCGCAAAAGTAGCGAAAGTCCCGGAAGCGTAACCGTAAAACCCGGGAGCAAAAGTAGCGAAAGTAGCGAAAGTCCCGGAAGCGTAACCGTAAAACCCGGGAGCAAAAGTAGCGAAAGTAGCGAAAGTCATCCCGTCCCGCGTGGGGCGGTCGATAGAAATAGAAATACGGGCGCGAATTGCGCGGCGCAAATGCCGCAAATGCCGCAAAAGGTTTCCCCCGCGCACACGGGGGCCGCTCCGGACGTATGAAAGGGGTATCGTTTTATGAATGCCATTGTTGTCGTTGACCAGAATTGGGCTATCGGACGGGAAGGCCGTCTGCTCTTCAATCTCCCCGGCGATATGCGGCGCTTTAAGGAACTCACCGAGGACGGCGTGATTATCATGGGCCGCCGCACGTTAAATTCTTTCGTGGAGGGACATCCTCTCCCCGACCGCCGGAATATCGTCGTAACGCGCAATAAGGACTTATGTCCGCCGGAAGTGGAGGTTGTGCCGGATACTGGGGCGGCTCTGGAGGCCGTCGCGCAGGAAGACCCCGAAAAGGTATGGGTTATCGGCGGAGGGAGCGTTTACGCCGCGTTGCTGTCGCGTTGCCGCCGGGCGTACCTTACCCGCGTGGAGACCGTCGCCGAGGTCGAACCCGATACCTATTTCCCTAACCTTGACCATCTGCCCGGCTGGGAAATTGAG
>JAFSOM010000554.1 GCA_017447005.1 Oscillibacter sp. | reverse complement strand
CGGGTTCGACAACAGCGCCATTGCAATCATCACTCTCTGCCGCTGTCCGCCCGATAACTGATGGGGATATTCCCGCAGACGCGTTTCGGGCAACGAGATTCCCACTTTCCGCAACATATTCGCGGAGATTTCCCGCGCCTCCTTCGCGCTGATTTTCCGGTGCACGCGCAACGCCTCGCGCATTTGCGTTTCAATCCGGTAAACCGGGTTCAGAGAAGAGAGCGGGTCTTGAAAAATCATGGCAATTTTTTTCCCGCGAACCTCCCGCATTTGCCGGGCGGTTTTTTTCGTCAAGTCCTCGCCCTCAAAGAGAATTTGTCCCCCCGCGATATAACCCGTATACGGCGGGAGCAGTCCCATGACGGCGGACGCGGTCATCGTTTTTCCGCAACCGGATTCCCCCACGACGCCTAGCGTCTCGCCCCGGTTTATCGTGAATGATACGCCGTCCACGGCGGTCACTTCCGCCTGTTTGCCCCGTTTTAGACTCACTTTCAAATCCCGCACTTCCAACAGCGGCGTTTTTTTCTCGTCTTGAACTTCCGGCGACGGCATTTCCTTCGCGTCCCGCGCTTGCAACGACGGCATTTCCTTCGCGTCCCGCGCTTCCGGCGACGGCGTTTCCCTCAAGTCCCGCGTTTCCGACCACATACCCGCGCCCCCTTACGTTTTTTAAAGTTTCATTCTCGGGTCAAGCGCGTCGCGCATTCCCTCGCCGACGAAGTGGAAGGCGATAACGGTCAGGACAATCAAAGTCCCGCTCGGCGCCCATACCCACGGCATACGCGTCAGGACGGACAAATCCTGCGCGGCGGAGATAATGCCGCCCCACGACGCCTGCGGCGGACGGATTCCCGAACCCAGAAAGGACAGTCCCGACTCCTGCAAAATCGCGCTCCCCGACTGGAACGACAGCGACACAAAGACCGGGCTAAGTACGCCGGGAAGGATTTCATGTAGTAAGATGTCAAAATCGCTCCTTCCAATGCTCAACGCGCTTGCAATGTAGTCTTTCTCCCGGATGGACAGCACGCTCGCGTAGACGAGTTTTGCAATGGAAGTCCAGCCCATCAGCCCTATCACGCCGATGAGCGTCCCCAGCGACGGGCCAATCACGGAGACCATAATCAAGGAAAGTATAATGCTCGGGAACGACATGCACACGTCGGCGGCGCGCATAATCACGGTTTCCGCGATTCCGCGATAATATCCGGCGGCAAGTCCCAGCGGCAAGCCTATTGACACGCTGATGAACGGCGCCGCCACGCCGATAAGTAACGATACCTGACCGCCGCAGAGCGTCCGGGCCAATAAATCCCGCGCCGCGCTGTCCGTGCCGAACAGGTGCGCGGCGGACGGCGCGGCGTTGAAACCCGCCTGTACGTCCGACGTGACCGGGTCCATATGAAACAGCGCCGGGAGTAGGTACACCGCCAGCGCCTCCGCAATCAGGAAACTCAAACTCAACATCGCGCTTTTCGATTTGCGGAATCTTTTCCAGTATCCTGTCCGGTTCACGCGCTCCTCCTGTTCTGACTGTAGGTGACGCGGGGGTCAAGCAGTCCGTAAGCAATATCCAGCAGAATATTCGCGCACAGGACAAGCGCGGCGAGCGTCAGCGTTACGCCCATAATCAAAGGCACGTCCCGGTTGCGGATAGCGTCAATCATCAGCGCGCCGATACCGGGCCAGCCGAAGATTTTCTCCGTAATTGCGCAACTTCCGGCAATTTCCGGCATGGCGACTATCATATGCGTTATAATCGGGGCTATGGCGGTACGAAGGCCGTGCTTTACAATGACTTCCAGTTCCGACAGGCCTTTCGCCCGCGCCGTTTTCATGTAGTCCTCCTGAAAGACTTCCAAACACGCGCTTCTGGTCTGCTTAATCAGATAGCCCATAGAGCCGAACGCGATAATGGACGCGGGCAAAATGAGGTGACGGAGTAAATCGCCCAATGACGTGTTGCCGATAGCGTGCATTCCCATGGTAGGCGTCCAGCGCAGTTTGAACGAGAAGATGTAGATAAAGGCGATACAAGTGATGAAGCGCGGAACCGTGAAGCCCACCAGCGCGAAGAAGGAGGAGAGGCTGTCCCATACGGAACCGGGACGGTAAGCGGCCATCACGCCGACGGGGGCGCCCAGCAGGACGGCGAGCAAAAGCCCCGTCCCCACCAGAAGAAGCGTAGGGCCGCAACGTTGCGCGATAATGCCTCCCACCGGCGCGCCGTAACGGTAGCTGACGCCCAGATTGCCCCGGAGCGTATCGCGGAGCCAATGGAGGTAGCGGAGCCAGACGGGCAAATCCAGTTCGAGGGCCTCACGCGCCGCCTCATATTCCGCCGCCGTGCGTTCCCCGCCGGAGCCGCCCAGCACGTCCAGCGCGCTTCCATGCGCCAGCGCGAGCTGGGCGTAGATAATGGCGGTGATAAAAAACATCGTCAGAATCGCCGAGAAAATCCGTCCGAAGAGATAGCGCGTCATGAAAGCCCTCCTTTCGAGGCCACGCGGCGCGGGTCAGTTTACGTACCACTCCCACACGTTGTCGTTGCACATCAGGGAAGCCGAATTTTTGATGCCCGATACCCGCGACGTTTTCACCCAGTATTCCCCGACAAAGTAGATGGGGATAAACCATGTCTGTTCCGCAAGAT
>JAFSOM010000553.1 GCA_017447005.1 Oscillibacter sp. | reverse complement strand
TGCATCCGCTCTCCCGTGGAGCGGTCAGCCTTGTGGACGATAATCTTATCCACAAACTCGAAAATCATCGGCGTCGTCAGTTCGGTGAAATCCGTGTATTTCCGGGCAAGAGCCATGAACTGGTCAACGCGCACCGTGTCGGCGTTAAAGGCGTCAAGTTCCGTCTGCCCTTTGGCTATGACTTCCTCCAGCGTCTCCTGCTCCCGCTCATAGTCGGCGCTCAGCGTTTCAAACCGCTTTTCCGAGAGCTTCCCGGTGGCGTAGGCTTCATAGAGCTTCTTAATCAGCCCGTCCAGTTCGGCGGAGCGTTTCCGGTCGCGGTTCAGTTTCCGCTTCAATTCTTTCGCCGTCTCCTGTTGCCGGACTTCCGACGCGGCGCGTACCTTTTCTACAAACTCGTCCTCGTTGGAAATCGCGTATGCGCTGACCGTGCGGATGGTGTGGAGAATCAATTCCCGCAACGCCCTTGTGCTGATATAGTGGCAGGCGCATTCCTTATCATAACGCTGTTTGCTCATAGCGTAGGTGGAGCAGTCAAAATAGTCATACAAACCCAGTCCAGTGGCGGGGTCGCGCCTGCCTCCCATCATGTTTAGATTGCGGTGGTTGTACATCTTCGCGCCGCAATCCGCGCAGTAGACCAGCCCGGTCAACGGGTTCGCCACTCCCGTGCCGTCCGTGCGGCGCACCGTCTGACGCGCTTTCTGCGCCAGTTTCCAAGTCTCCTCGTCCACAATGGCCTCATGGGTATTCTCAAAGACTTTCCAGTCTTTCGGGTCATTCCATCTGGTCTTTTTGCTTTTGTAGGATTCTTTTGTAGTACGGAAGTTGACCGTATGACCCAGATATTCCTGTTTCGCCAAGATATGACCGACTGTCGCGGCCTGCCAGTCATACGGGCGGGAGAGGGTGACAAGGTTTTCCATGCGCCGAATGCCGCGCCGCGCCATATAAAATGACGGACGCTCCACCTTGTCCTCCATAAGAATCCGGGCGATTTCGCTGACGCCGTAGCCCTCGACGCTGAGACGGAAAATGCGGCGCACCACCTCGGCGGCGTCCTCGTCAACCAGCCAGTGGTCTTTATCCTCCGGGTCCCTCTTGTATCCGTAGATTGGGACACAGGTGGTCGGCTTGCCGGAGTTCCCTTTCGCCTGAAAGGCAGCGCGGGTCTTTTTGCTACAGTCACGGAGGTAAAACTCATTTACGAGATTCAAGAACGGCGCGAACTCCTCCGTCCGCTGGTCCGCGCTGTCCACGCCGTTGGAAACGGCGATGAAGCGGACGCCGCGCTCCCGGAAGTAGATTTCCGTAAACCACCCGGTCTGCAAATACTCGCGCCCGATGCGGCTCATGTCCTTGGCGATAACGACCGCCACGTTCCCGGCGTCCACTTCCTCAACCAGCCGTTTCCATGCGGGACGCTCAAAGTTCCCGCCGCTGTATCCGTCATCCGTGAAATGCACGGCATTCCCGAAACCGTTCTGGGCGGCGTAGTCCTCCAGCATCTTCTTCTGGTTGATGATGGAGTTGCTGTCGCCTTCCAGTTCGTCGTCACGGGACAGACGCTCATAAAGAGCGGTAATCTTCTCCGCCTGTCTGAAGCTCATGTGAGGCTCCTTCCAGACTGGCGGCTCATCTGTGGCATTCTGATTATACCACATTCTGACGATTTGTCCAGACTTTCTTCACGAATCATGTGAAGAATTTTCTCCTCCATTGTGCCGCTGTCGCCGAAGTGGACTTTGATTTTATAGGTAGTAGACCCGATGCGGCGGGTCAGGTATGCGGTGTTCGAGTGAATCTCCTCCTTTACTTTTCACGGATGTTTCGCTATAATGGGGCGCGGGAATCCGGCCATCCAGATTTCGGAACCCTGTCGCCCCGCGCGCTACGGCCAGTGCATGAAAATGTCCTCCTTATAATGTGACGTTGTTGCGGACATGGCCCGCTATGTAACGGTAGAAAACTGCGGCGGGAAAGCCGTCTCTGTCGGTCAGGCTATTCCCCCCTCTACCATATGGAGAAAAGAAGGGGTCAAAACGGAACTGTTTTTTGCAACCTGAAAAATATTTTTTCGGGCTGGCAGTCGCCCTGAAACTCACGGCCTGACGGACGGCAAAATCTCCCTCTACCATATGGAGAAAACAGGGGGCAAAACGGAACTGTTTTTTGCAACCTGAAAAATATTTTTTTTGAGGAGGCGGGAGAATGGACGAATGGGAGGAAGGTCAGGAACTTTCGGACGAACGCGACGATGACGCAATGCGGGAGCGTCTCGCGGACGAGGAGCGGACGCGGGATGAGGACGCCATCCAGCAGGACGAGCATCCGATTGACATGGACACGGAGGAGCCTGACGAAAAGAAAATCTTGAAGCGGATTCTGGAACAGCAGGCTTTGATTCGTCTGGAAATCGCTGCCCGAACGGAAGATGACTTTCGTAACCTTATAAAGTGGTGGGACAGGCTGGACGAAAACCGGGAACGGCGGGAGCGGTATCACGAGATTCTCAGAAACGGGGACGACTTTCCGCTGGAGTACGGCGCGTCGCCCGATTCGCTGACGTTTCCCGGCAATCTAAACCATGTTCTGGAAAAGCAAGTCCGGCGCGGCGATTTCCTTGACGTGATTTTCAACTGTCCCCTTGAAATCCACGAACTTGTTTCGGATTCGACGCTCAGTAAGATTCTCGCCGGACTGAACG
>JAFSOM010000552.1 GCA_017447005.1 Oscillibacter sp. | reverse complement strand
GTCGTCCACCTCCGGAACGGCGACTACGGCCTCGTGGAGATCAAGCTCGGCGGCGCGCCTTTGATCGAGAAGGGCGTCGGCTCCCTCCAGGCGCTGGCCGGAAAGATATAAAGGGCGGCTCCGTCGAAGCGGAGCCGCCCACGTTGCGCGTCCGTATGCCCCGCTCACTCAGGAATCCGATTCCGTATCCTGATTATTCGCGGCGGCTTTCAGTTGTTCGAGCTTCTTCCGTTCCCGGTGGCGGCGAACCCGCTCACGGTGTTGCGCCCGTTTCCGACGGTCGCTCTCCTGTTTCGCCAGTTCCTCCGGCGTCGGCTCCGGCATGGGAACGTCAAATTTGCCGATGAAATTCAGGAAGATTTCAACCTCCTGAGTCCGCTCCCCGTCGTTCCGTTGCGCCTCGTGGACAAGAGTCTTGTCCACGAACTCGAAAATCATCGGCGCGGTCAGTTCGGAAAAGTCCGTGTATTTCCGTGCCAGAGCAAGAAACTGGTCGGCGCGAACAGTGTCCGCATTAAACGCGTCCAGTTCGGCCTGCTCCTTAGCGACGGATTTCTCCAACGCCTCCTGCTCCCGCTCATAGTCGGCGGTCAGCGAAGCGAACCGCTTTTTCGAGAGGGCTTCCGTGGCATACGCCTCGTAGAGCTTCTTAATCAGACCGTCCAGTTCGGCGATGCGTTTCCGGTCGCGGCTGATTTTCCGCTTCAACTCTTTCGCGGTTTCCTGCTGGCGCACCTCCGACGCGGCGCGAACCTTTTCGACAAACTCATCCTCGTTGGAAATCGCGTATGCGCTGACCGTGCGGATGGTATGGAGAAGCAGTTCCCGCAACGCCCTTGTGCTGATATGGTGCGCGGTACACCGCTTTGTAAGCCGATGTACGGACAGCGTATAGGCCGAGCAGTTAAAGCAGTCCTGCGGATACAGGCCGCTCACCGGGTCAACTCCCTTGCCTTTCTTGATAGCCGTACTCGCGTTGCGGTGGTTATACATCTTCGCGCCGCAGTCCGCGCAGTATACCAGCCCGGTCAGCGGATTCGCCACGCCCACGCTGTCCGTGCGCCGCACAGTCTCGCGGCACCTCTGCGCAAGCCGCCACGTTTCCGGGTCAACGATGGCCTCATGGGTGTTCTCGAAAATCTTCCACTCCTCCGGGGGACGGGGCGTCGCTTTCTTGTCCTTGTAGGATTCCTTATGAGCGCGGAAATTCACCGTATGCCCCATGTATTCCGGTTTGGCAAGTATCAGCCTTACCGTGCCTGAATTCCAGTCATAGGGAGTGGAAAAGTCCGCCGTACTTTTTAACGTCCCCTGTCCATGCCGCGCCATGTGGCACGAGGGCCGCTCAACCCGGTCGTTCATCAGAATGCGGGCGATTTCCTGCGGGCCGTGCCCCTCCACGCTCAGACGGAAGATGCGCCGCACGACAGGGGCGGCCTCCTCGTCAATCAGCCAGTGGCATTTATCCTCCGGGTCTTTTTTGTACCCGTAGATTGCATTGACAGTGGTCGGCTTGCCGGAATTGCCCCGCGCCAGAAGCGCCGCGTAGGACTTCCGGCTACAGTCCCGGAGATACCACTCCAACATTATATTGAGGAAGGGGGCGAACTCCTGCGTGTTGCGGTCGGCGTTGTCCACATTATTGGCGACGGCGATAAAGCGGACGCCGCACTGACGGAAATAAATCTCCGTGTAGTAGCCCGTCTGCAAATACTCGCGTCCGACGCGGCTCATGTCCTTGGCGATGACCGCGCCGATTTTCCCCGCCTCGATGTCCGCAATCATGCGTTTCCACGCGGGACGCTCGAAGTTGCCTCCACTGAAACCATCGTCAGTGTAATGGGAGATATTGGAAAAGCCGTGCTGTTCCGCGTACTCCTCCAGCATACGCTTCTGGTTGACGATGGAGTTGCTTTCTCCCGCAAGCTCGTCGTCGCGGGAAAGCCGCTCGTAAAGAGCGGTGATTTTGTCCGTTTGCCTGATGTCCATTACTGGCTCCTTTCAGGCATACGGCTCATTTGTGGCACTTTGATTATACCACATTCCGTCGATTTGTCCAGACTTTCTTCACAAATCATGTGGAGAATTTTATCCTCCATCGTGCCGTTGTCGCTAAAGTGGACTTTGATTTTATAGGTAGTAGACCCGATGCGGCGGGTCAGGTATGCGGTGTTCGAGTGAATCTCCTCCTTTACTTTTCGCGGATGTTTCGTTATAATGGGGCGCGGGTATCCGGCCATCCAGATTTCGGAATCCTGTCGCCCCGTGCGCTACGGCCAGTGCATGAAAATGTCCTCCTTGTGATGTGACGTTGTTGCGGACAATGGCCCGCTATGTAACGGGAGAAAATCGTGGCGGGAAAGCCGTCCCTGTCGGTCAGGCAATTCCCCCTCTACCATATGGAGAAAAGAAGGGGTCAAAACGGAACTGTTTTTTGCAACCTGAAAAATATTTTTTTCGGGCTGGCAGTCGCCTTGAAAATCGCGGCCTGAAAGACGGAGAAATCCCCCTCTACCATATGGAGGAAACAAGGGG
>JAFSOM010000551.1 GCA_017447005.1 Oscillibacter sp. | reverse complement strand
TTCACAAATCAGGCCTATTATTGTCCACGAAGCAAGACTCTGGTCTTGAATATGAACCACATCATTGGACACATCATCCCATCTCCAATTATAGTGCGACCGGATGACTAAATAGTCCTGAATCCCCGCTTGATTATCAGGTTGTCCCAAATCCCAATTGGAATAACTCCAAGTCTCCCCAGTAACCCACTTCCACTGGCCTTCCGTTTCTTCGTCAGTTGCTCCCAGCCAATACCCTAACATAGTTCCAGATTTAGCTAAATCTGTTACGAAAGTATGCTCACTCGCAGTTGTAACTGTCGCTAAATGTCCTCCACGAGCTTCACAAAAAGCCTTAGCTTCACGCCATGTCATAGACTGGTCATATGCCTTATAGGAATGACCGTTATACTGTACGGCATCACTAGGAATATTGTTTTTCCACTGCGCGTAGACCGTGATGTTTTCTGTGACTGGCGTATTCACGGTGAAAGCGTCGCCGGAGCCGTCCGCCGCCGTATTCCACCCGGCGAACGTATAGCCGTCGCGGGTCGCTGTCGGCAGACGGGAAAGCGTCTGTCCGCTGGCAACGTCCGTAATGACCGTGTTCTCCGCGCCGCCGTTCGAGTTAAATGTCACGGTATAACGCGCCGGAATCAGCGTAAAGCGGAATGTTTCCGTCTTTCCCTGCACCTGAATGGTGTTTCTTGTTTCAACGCCGTCTTTCGTCACGGTCACAAGATAGCTTCCGTTCGGCAGGGAACAGGCGGCCTCTCCGCCCATGACGTTGACCGTGGTTTCAAAGTCGCTCTTGGCGGCGGTGAGCGTGGCGTCGGAAACGGGATTCCCGTCTTGGTCGCTGATTTTGAACAGGATAGCGTAAGCTCTCCGTTCGACGGTAATCGTTTTCTCCACGTCGGCGTTCCCGACATCTATCGTTCCCGACCAGTACAAGTCGTTTACAGTGTCCTCAACGCTCAGTGTGCGGTGGCTGGCGGCTGCGTAATAGACAACCTGTCCGTTTCCGTCCGTGACGGGGGCTTTGTCCATTCCGGTTCCCTGAACGGTCAGTCCGGCTAAAGGTTGCCCGGACGAGGTGACGAACGTCAGCGTGACGCGGCGCATACTCCCGGCGTCTATCAAAAGTTGAACCTGCGCGGAGGCGTCGTCAATCTCCACATCCTGACTTCCCGAAATGTCGCCGCCCGGGTACGCGTAAGTTCCGGTCAGGCGGTAAAGGCCGTTGGGCAGATAGGCGTAGGCGAGACCGCCGGAAGACGAGATAACCGGGGACGGCGTAGAGACATATCCGCCTGTGGATTTGTTGCGAATGTCAATCCGAACGTCGCCCAGACGGTTGCCGTCCAAATCCATGACAGTAATATTCGTCCGGTATCGAACATTAGGACAGCTTCCAAAGCCGAAACCGGTTTCCCCGTCTTTACGCGAGAGATAGAAGTCCGCCACAGGCATATTCAACTCAATTCCATGCTCTAACGATACGCTGAAATTTTCCCACTTCTTCCATTTGGATTTCATTTTAGCGGACGCCTCCGCTTTAAAAGCGATGGAACCGTTGAAACACCAGTCGCAAGGATGTTGCAAAGAGCCGTCAGCCTTCGCGGGATGAACAAGGGCGCCGTTTGCGACTTCGGGCTTTAAGGTAAATTCGTCCCCCGCTTTTGCCGTCATCTTAACGGAAAAAAGCGCGTCTTTCGTCTCGCTTCCTCCAAGCGTTACTTCGGGTTCAAAAGCAAATCCAATAAACAGCGTACCTTCCGCGGTCGCGTCAAATCCCTCCACGGTTACTTCCGGCGAAACGCCGTGAAGTTTTTGATTTGTGTCATAGGCGATTCCGGTTACAAAAGTAATGGCAAAGGTGGCCTTCACTTTTACGCTCGCCTCTATCTGGAAAACTGGCGTAAGAGAAAGCGTAAGGAGGTCTTTGAACAGTCTGCATTCAACGGGAGTAGGGGTAAGGGGAATGTCCAGAGTAAGTTTTCCAGAAACCTCCGCGGAGCCTTTCAGACTCGTTTTGACTTTGAGTTCCATTTCCGTATAGTCTTTAACCGTATACAGCCTGAAATCAATTTTGATTCCAAGCGAGCCGGAAAGCGTTACGGAAACCGGACTATCTCCTTCCGGAAATTTGATCAATTTGATATTGGGAGTTAATGTAATGACATTTGCGCTTACGTTGATTCCGTTGTCAGCCATCAGCGCGGCTTCCGCGTCAAGAGCCGCGCCTATTTCATTCGTGTCGATTTTAATCGCGCTGAAAGCGTCCTCCGTCTCGAAATCGGCGTCTTCCCGGATAGTGACGGTCGTCCCGTTTACCTCGACGGAAGCCGCCTTGACAATGAGAATGCCGCCGTTCTCGTCCTCAAAGGAGACAATGTCTCCCTTTTTCAGAGAAGCGACGCCCGCGCCCGCGCCTTGAATTACGCACACGCCGTTTGAATAGTTGACGCCGGAGTAGTCGGAGGAGGAATCCAATCTTGTGACGCCCTCATCGAACACCATAAAATTATTATCCGGGTCGTTGTCCAGATTCAGGACTTGCGCCGCGTTGTAATCGTCCACGCTGGCGTCCATAAGTTCCCTCATAGCGCGGATATACTGATTGGTCACGTATTTTTCGCATAAAGGCGTTTTGCTTTCCGGGTCAATCATGAACGCGGACGCGGTGAAAGATTCCGGAATATCGCCCGATACGTCGACCGTCACGATTTGCGCTCCCGGCGCTATGTCCGCGCTTCCGAAAGAAACGAGTTCTCCGGATTCCTCGTAAAGCGCAACCATAACGCAGGCCGCTTTGTCGCTACGGCAGGACACGTCGATTTGAGAGCCTGTCACGCTTAAATTGGTAATCGCGTATCCAAGGCTTTCCGACGCCCGCAAAGCCGCCTGTTCCTCCGAAATCGCGTCGGCGAGCATTCTTCCGACAGACCCTGTACCGCTGGCCTCAACGGAAGTTCGCAGACTGGCGTCATTCCTGTTGTTTCCGGCGTTTTCTGTCTGCGCCGCGGATATGACAGGCGCGGACGAGACGATAATGCATACTGTCATGAGCAAAGCCGCGAATCGCCTGATGCGTCTCAATAAAACCATCTCCTTTCAGCAAGTCCGCTGTTTCCTGAGCGTTACGCGACAAAAAGGCACGCAACCGGAAGCCGCGTACCGAAAAAAGCAAGCTCCGATTGCCGCCACGCGAACTTCCGAACATAAGGCCAATGCAGATACGCCAGAATAGAGCGCGCATTTTTACCGGAGATAAACATGCCACGCCCCAACAGGGATTTTTGATTGGAAGTTTTGTGACGGAATTATCCTATCATACGGCGGGAAATTTTGCAAGGTAAAATTTTGAGCGAACGCCAAAAGTATGCGTGTAGCAATCGTTGGCGAAGGTATACGTAAAGTTTTCGTTGGCAAGTAAAAAAGTCGCATAAAACTTGCCCTCATCCGGCGCTGCGCGCCACCTTCCCCCGTTCCGGGGGAAGGGCAAACTTGTGAGCAAAATCTTAATAACAAAGCGGAATCCTTGCGAAAACTTCGCAAGGTTGCGCGGAAAAATGAAAGATTACGCTATAGTGTTACCCTTCCCCCGGAACGGGGGAAGGTGGCGCGTAGCGCCGGATGAGGGCGAAAGACGCAACTTGCCAAGAAACTCTTTACACATACCTTGGCGAAGCCCCAATGCGCACGAAACTTGACGCGTGGCGCAAAATGTGGTATATTGGAATATAATCCCCTGTTCGGGGCGGTTCGGGAGATGAGTTTCCATGCCTGCGGCTAAATACGAGGCGATTTACGAACGCTTGCGCCAATCGATTGAGGCGCGGGAATACCAGCGGATGTTGCCGTCGGAACATCAGCTCACGGCGCTTTACGGCTGTTCGCGCAATACGATTCGGCGGGCGATAGCGCGTCTGGCGGAGGAAGGCTATGTGCAGAGCGTGCACGGCAAGGGCGTGCTGATTCTGCGCCGTTTCGCCGCGGAAAAGCAACTGCTCATCAGCGGCGTGGAGAGCATGGAGGAGGCCGCCGCCCGGAATCATTTTTCCCTGCGGACAAAGGTCATTTACTTTACGGAACTGACCGCCGACGCGCAGTTAGCGGCCCTGACCGGATTCCCCGAGGGGAGCGCGTTGTATCACCTGCGGCGCGTGCGCTATCTCGACGGCGAAGCGATGATAATTGACCATAACTATTTCCTGCGGGATGTCGTGCGGGATTTGACGCCGGAAATCGCGGAAACGTCGGTTTACGCCTATGTGGAGGACGTATTAGGAGAAAGCATTGTGACCACACAGCGGCGCTATACCGTGGAGCCGCGCACGGAGCTTGACAGCAAGTATCTGGACTTGGGGGAGCGGAACTGTCTTGCGGTCGTCACGAGCTGGACATACAACGCCAACGGGACGCTGTTTGAGTACACGCAATCGCGCCACCGTCCGGACAGGTTCGTGTTCTATGGACTGGTTCAGCGCAAACATAAGCCATAACAAGCCGACGGCACGGAATTTCCCGCGCCGCCGTTTTTCTTTGTGACGTTTCCGGCGTCCGTGAAGATTGCGACGCTTGCGGCGCGAGGCTCACGCCAGACAGCGCTCCGCAAAGTCCAATAAAGACGTTACGGTTATATCCTGACCGAAGTCGCCTTGCCCGACGAGGGCGGTTTGACATCCGGCGGCCTGACCCGCTTGTATGTCGCGTTCGTCGTCGCCAATCATCCACGACGCGCCCAAGTCGATGTTGTACTTTTCCGCGGCGCGTAATAACATACCGGGTTTCGGTTTGCGGCAGTTGCAGTCGATTTTGAGCGCGGGAATCTCCCCGGCGTAACCGCCGTGCGGATGGTGCGGACAGACGTAAACCGCGTCGAGATACGCGCCCTGTTCACCTAGGAGCGTCTCCATTTTGCGGTGAATCTCGTCAAGTTGCGCGAACGTCGTTTCTCCCCGCGCTATCACGGGCTGATTGGTGGCGACAATCGCAAGATACCCCGCTTGACGGATACGCCGTAACGCGTCGGCGACGCCGTCCAACAGCGTAAACTCGTCGGCGCGGCGCAGAAAGCCGACGTAACGGTTTATCACGCCGTCGCGGTCGAGGAACACGGCCCGTTGCGGGTTACGCAGATTCCGGGCGGCGACAACGCCGGCGCGGAAATCGCGGCGCACGGCCTCACAGCGTTCGGGCGTGCCCATGTCGCGGACGTACTCCGGGCTGTCGTAACAAAACATTCGCCCGGTTCCGGCGAGCGGACGCAGGATGTCGCGGTCAAGGTCGGCTTTACCGCTATGCGCGGCGATGTCGTCGAGGAGGCGCCGTTGCAGGATGTGCAGGCCCGCGTTGACGCGGTTATGATACCAGCGCGGGCGCGTGTCCTCTTTCGTGAGCCACTGTTCCACGGCGCCGGATTCGTCGGTTATCAAAAGACCGCTGTCAAAGGGGTGGTCATTCGGGTGCGTGAAGAGCGTAACCAGTCCGCCGCGCTCCCTGTGGAAACGGACGAAACGGTTTAAGTCCACGTCAAAGAGGACATCGGCATTCAGCAAAAGGAAGTCGTCGGATAAGCGGTCGCGCAGCGGAAAGAGCGCCCCGGCGTTGCCTAACGGCGTCTCCTCTACATAGTACTCAATCCGGACGCCGAGGCGGGCGCCGTCCTGAAAGTAGTCCATGATTTGCCGCGCCATATGCGAGACGGTCAGAATCAGGTCGCGGAATCCCTGACGGCGCAGACATTCGATTTCGCGTTCCAGTACGGGAACGTCTTCTATGGGCGTCAGCGGTTTCGGGACGCCGCCCGACGCCGTCGCTAAACGCGTACCCTTTCCGCCCGCCATGATAACCGTTTTCATGATTCCCGCCTTTCACTGTTCGCGGCTTGACGTTTCCGCGCCGTCGTCGGGGACGCGGTAAATCACGCGGGAGCCGTCGTTCTCAAAGCGGAAGGGAATATATAAGAGGTCGCGCATCGCGTCGCGGACGGCCTGACGGCGTTCGGGGCGGACATAAAATAACAGGAATCCGCCGCCGCCCGCGCCTAACAGTTTCCCGCCCGACGCCCCGGCGCGGATTCCGCGTTCGTAAAGCGCGTCGATTTCCGGCGTGGAGACGACTTTGCCCGTACCGCGCTTTAACTTCCATGTGCGGTCAAGCAAAGCGCCGAACTCGTCCAAATCGGCGCCGGGATTCTCCAAAATGCGTTGCGCGGCGTCGGTCAGGGAGAGCATTTCCCGCAGACGGGCGATTTTATCGCCGTCCGCGGACGCGTTCGCCTTCTGTACCTCCGAAGAGAAACGAACAAAGCCCGTGAAGAACATCAGCAGATTGTCGTTGAGGCGCCGTTTCCGTTCCGGCGGAATCCGCACGGGCAAAACCTCATAGCCGTCGGCGCGGAAATTAATCCGGTTGAAGCCGCCGTAAGCCGCCGCGATTTGGTCCTGCCAGCCGCCCGCCTCCCGGCAAAGCGTCCGCTCCAAGTAGATGGCCTCATCGGCAAGCTGTTTCCGGCCCGCGCTCACGCCTTGAAGCGTATGAAACGCGTTGAGCATACCCACGGCGAAAGAGGAACTGGTGCCCAAACCGCTCCGGGCGGGCAAGTCGGCGTCGTAAATCAGCCGCAGTTCGCGCATATTGAGCATACGCATGGCGTTTCGGATGGCCGGATGGGTAATTTCATCGTAACTGTTGACGGTTTCATCTTTGGAGTAGGTCAGATGGGAACGGTAGTCAAAGAAGCGCGGAAGGCGGCGAACCGTGACATAGCAGTATTTATCGAAGGTCGCGGAGAGAACCGCGCCGCCGTATTCCCGGAAGAAACTTTCCATATCCGTACCGCCGCCGAAAAACGACATACGGAAGGGCGTTTTCGTAATTACCATGCAGTGATTCTCCTGACAGATAAGCTAAGTGGAATCTATTATAGCGCCGTCCGGAGCGAAACGCAAGAATGAGATTCCCCGCGTCGGCGTTGGTATATGTGTAGCAATCATGGGCAAGTTACGCTTTTCGCCCTCATCCGGCGTTGCGCGCTACCTTCCCCCGTTCCGGGGGAAGGGCAAACTTGAAAGCAAAATCGTTATCAGTATTCCTCATTCCGAAAAGAATCAGCGAATTTCAGAGGCAAACGCTGTCAGATTTACCCTTCCCCCGGAACGGGGGAAGGTGGCGCGCAGCGCC
>JAFSOM010000550.1 GCA_017447005.1 Oscillibacter sp. | reverse complement strand
TTCGGAGAATCGGAAACGCGCTTCTGCTGACGCCGAAAGAAAAAGCGTGGGAAACGTTTCTGGAAGGCTTAAATTCGTTTACGGACGATTTCTTTCAGGACGGACGCGAACAGAACTGGGCGGAAGCGTAATATAATGCGCGGAGAATCAAGGAAAAAGACTTGCAATCGCGGGAGAAACCGTGTACAATACGGCCCTGTGGAAGCGTTACCGGAGACGGAACGACTTTCACGGGGCCGTTTTCGCGCCGCAAGACGCGGAGATTTGCGTCGGAAGGCGCGGAGACTGGCCCGGACTTATCATGTCAGCGCACTGACCCACGCGGCAGTGACGGAAAGGAGAACTTGACATGAAAAAAACGTTCTTGGCGCTTATCCTGAGCGCCGCCATGCTCTGCGGCCTTCTGACCGCTTGCGGAGGCGGGCAACCGTCCGACGCGGCGCCCGACGGCCCGCAAACCCCTGACGCCGACGCCCCCGCGCATACGGAGGAGCTTTACGTCGGTATCGCGCAGGACCTCGACAGCCTTGACCCCCATAAGATGGTGGCGGCAGGGACTAAGGAAATTATGTTCAACGTGTTTGAGGGCTTGGTCAAGCCCGCGCCGTCGGGAGATTTGATTCCCGCGCTCGCCGAAAGCTGGACAATTTCCGACGACCGTCTGACGTATACGTTCGCGCTCCGTCCGAATGTGAAATTCCATAACGGGGAGATTGTCACGTCGGCGGACGCGCTCTACTCGCTCACGCGTCTGTCCGGACTGGACGACGGCGCGAACTCGGCGGATGTCGTCGCGGTGGACGCGTTCTCGAATATCGCTTCCATGGATACCCCCGACGAAATGACGCTGGTCTTACGTCTCCGGGAGCCGTCGAACGAGTTTCTGTCCTACCTGACCGCCGCGATTATCCCCGCCGATTACACGGAACAGGATACCGCGCCGGTCGGTACGGGGCCGTTCCGGTTCGTATCCCGCACGGCGCAGGAGTCCGTAACGCTGGAACGCTTTGACGATTACTGGGGAACTCCGGCGGCGTTGGAAAAGGTCACTTGCCGCGTCATTGAGAACGCCGACAGCATTCTCATGAGCTTACAGAGCGGCGCCGTGGATTTGTTCTCGCACTTGACGATTACGCAGGCGCAACAACTCGGCGACGATTTCCGCGTCGAGCAGGGCTATATGAATCTCGTGCAGGCGCTGTATCTCAATAACGCCGTGGAGCCGTTCAATGACGTGCGCGTCCGGCAGGCGCTTTGCTACGCGGTCGACAAACAGGCCATTATTGACCTCGCCTTTGACGGCTACGGCTTCCCGATTGGGTCGAGCATGTACCCGGCGTTCAGCAAATACTTTGACGATACCTTGACCGATTACTACCCGCACGACGTGGAGAAGGCGAAACAACTGCTTTCCGACGCCGGATACCCCGACGGTTTCCCGATGTCCATTACTGTCCCGTCGAACTATCAGCCGCATTTGGACACGGCGCAAGTGATTGTGGAGCAGTTGAAGGAAATTGGCGTACAGGCGGAGATTCTCCCCGTCGAGTGGGAGACGTGGCTGAACGATACCTATCTTGGACGGAACTTTGAATCGACCGTCATCGGCGTGGACGCGTCGACCATGACGGCGCGGGCGCTGTTGGAGCGCTTTACGTCTCTGGCGGGCAATAACTTTATCAATTACAACAACGCGGACTATGACAATCTTTTCGCGGAGGCGCAGTCGCAGACGGACGACAACGCGCAGACGGAAGCGTACAAGGCCATGGAACGC
>JAFSOM010000549.1 GCA_017447005.1 Oscillibacter sp. | reverse complement strand
GAGGACGAATGCCGTTCCCTTTCTTACGACGCCATGTGCGCGCAGGCCGCGATTGTCTTTACCCGTTATCTTTTCCTTGCCGTTGAGATAAGGGAAGAGAAGGATTTGCGCTCGGCGGGGCCGCTGTTTTGCCTGGTTTCAGAGGAACTTCCGGACATTACGTTCACGGAAGCGATGGAAAAATTGCAACTTTTTCTGCAAAAACTGTTTTCCGAATTAACGGGCGCTCTGTCCGACATTCCCGGCTTTTTTGCGCGTCTTCTTGCTGAATTGCCGCCTGTTGTCGCTAATTTTCTTGATTTTAGCGCTTTTCAGAACGTCTCCCCAACCCTTCCGTATTCCCTGCCTGAATAATTGTCCGCCTCGTTTCTTTATCAATCGTTCCTTATTCTCACAACATTCCTGCTTTATGCCGCATCTTTTGCCTGTTTGCGTTCAATTTTTGCTTCTGCGAAGTTTGAGTAACTTATTTTTTGCGGAACTATGTAGGCGCATGGAAAATGGCAGAACTTGGATGTATCGCACCAGAATCCTTGGTAATGTAATCGTCATTACCAAGGATTCTTCAGCTAAGAGGAGAATTTGTTTCCTGCCTATTCCACAAAGGTCAACTGCGTCGCCGCGCACTGCGGGGTTGTTTCGTTGTTTATGAGGAAAATTCGACACGTTACCCCCGCTTGCACGCCTTCAACGGTGAAATCCGCCGATGTGTCTGCGTCAAAGGTCACATCCGCACTGCCAACCGAGAGCATTTGTCCGTGTTCATCGCACAGCGCATACAAAACTTGATACGTCGTACCCGCGCTGACGCTCGCAATGGAACAGTCGAGGGTAACATCACACGTTTTTTCCGTGACCGATATGGTTTTCGTCGTACCAGCACGAACCGTACCGACCGTATCGCTGATGAACTCATACGCAAGCTCATTTTCCATTGCATAGTTGTGCGCGTAACTGTTTTCATATACGCAAAGAATCACATTGGGACACCATCGAAATGCACTCTGGCTAATATCAGTAACATTCATTGGAATTATTACTTTCTTCAAGTTTTCGCAATCTTCAAATACGCCAGAAGCGATAGAAGTTATGCCCTTACCAATCATTACGCTTGATAAGTTATCACACTCTTCAAATGCGTCATGACTAATGGTAGTCACACTGTCAGGAATCGTCACACTTGCTATGCCGTCACAATTTCTAAATGCCCAAGCACCAATAGAGATAACGCCATAGGGAATAGTTACATTGCTTAAAGCATAACAATTCTGAAACGCTCCATCCTCAATAACAGAAACTCCATTTGGAATGATGACGCTGGTCAAATTGTTACAAGAACCGAACATACCATCGCTGATGGACGTAATCCCATTAGGGAGATTAATATTAACCAGACTATCACAATGACTAAAAGCCGATGAGCCAAAAACAGTCACGCTTTCAGGGATTATCACGCTGGTCATATTGTCGAGTGCCCCAAATGCCGTATTACCAATACTGGTAACGCCATTTTCTACAACGACTGTTTTAATATAGCTGTCATAATCATACCACGGTTGCATCAAGGAATAATCACCAAAAGCCTCATAAAAAGCCTGATAATCTTTCATGGCACCGACGCCTTTGACAGCAAGTGTTCTATCACTGCTAAGAATCCACTGTAAATTTCTTCCTCCCGCTTCTGCTCCGCAATAGCCCTGAG
>JAFSOM010000548.1 GCA_017447005.1 Oscillibacter sp. | reverse complement strand
CGCCGGACGCGTCAGCGGCGAAAGATTCCGGGGCCGTCAGCGGGGCGGCGTCCGTCCCCGCCGCCGGGAAATCCGTCACGGGCGACGCCAAACCTTCCGCCAAATCGGACGGCGGCGCGAAAGCAACGACGGACGCCAAATCGGGTAAAACCGAAGCGAAGTCCAAGGACAGCGTCGCGAAAGCGAATCAGTCCGACGCGAAATCCAAGTCCGACGGCAAAGCGGACGCGGCGAAACCGTCCGGGAAGGCTACGCGTCCCGTGGAGGGCGAGACCGTGACGAGCTTTTCCATGGACAAACTGCTCTACAACGAGACGATGCGCGACTGGCGCACCCATGACGGCATTGACATCGCCGCCGACGCGGGTACGGCGGTCGTAGCGGCGCGGCCCGGCACCGTGGAGACCGTCGAGGCCGACCCGATTATGGGCACGACCGTCACGGTACGGCATGAGGGCAAGTGGGAGAGCGTCTACGCGAGCCTTGCGGACATGGCGGAGGTGGAAGCCGGCGACGAGGTCAGCGCCGGACAGGTTCTCGGCTTTGTGGGGGAGACCGCCGCGTCGGAATCGGCCCTAGGCCCGCACCTGCATTTCTCCGTCCTGAACGACGGCACGCCCGTTGACCCCGAGACGTTCCTTGCCTGATTGCCTATCATAGCATAGCTTTTCCCGTTCGTCAAACCTGATTTATGTAGCGTCGCGGCGAAAAAAATTTCCCCGCCCCTGAAAGAGTGGAGGGACGGGGGAAAAGTTTTGCCATGCGTTCACGTCTTGGGCGCGGCGACGGGTACGCGGGGGGCGTCGAGCGCGAGCAGGAGGAAGCCTGTCAGGGCGGCGGCGCTCCCGAAGAGCGTCAGCGGGGTGGAGAGGTAGTCGCCCTCGTCGAGAAGGGCGCAGAGCGTGAGGCATACGGCGCCGCCCGTCGCCGCGGCGAACTGACGCAGGTCGCCGCAGTCGAACGTAAACGCGGAGAAGGCGTAAAACCCCAGCGTCTGGAATACGAAGGCCATCAGGACGAGGGCGTAGGTTTCCAGCGTCGGATTGACCGAATCCACGCGGTAGAGCGCCACGAGCCGGAACGCCAGCGCGACGGCGGGAAGCATGACCATGGCGCGGGAGCGCAAATTCCCGCGCAGACAGCCCCGGGCGCATTCAAACACCGCCCACGCCGAAACGAGCGTCAGCAGACCCGCCAAGCCTTGCGCCAGCGGACTGAAGCCCACGCTTTCGCCGTCAATGAGGTTGGCGATGGCGTACTCGTAGGACAGGGAAGAGCCGCTGAGGGCGGAACGCAGGTTTTCCCCGCTGAAGGCCTCGTACAAGTCGACCAGTCCGGCGCAGGCCAGTACGAACGCGCCCGCGACGATGGGCGTCACGAAGGAGCGGTTGGCGGCGGGGAACGGGAAACGCGGGGCGCCGCCGTCGGAGAGCCGCCGCGAGAGAATCAGCGTGACGGCGAGCGTGAGCGCCAAGGCCGCGACCGTCGCCGGGAAAGACGGGTGTCCGGGGATGGGAAGGCGGGTAGCCGTCTCGAATCCGGCGCGGAGATTCCATATCCGGAGGAGCAAGGCCGCCGCGCCGCCGGCGAGCGCCGTCAGCGGGATTTTGATATTGTTACTTATCATTCCATTCAACCTCTGATTCCGTTGTCTGAATCCCCGAAGGGAATACGGCTATCTTATCACAAACGCGGACGCTTGTCTATGGGCGCCGACGCTCTTTTTTTACCGTAAATTTCCAAGGCACTCATAAAACCGTAACAAATCACAAAAACGGCGGCGCAGTTTCCATAAAAAAGCGAAAATTTTAGGTTGCATTTCCCTGTAAAGTCTGTTATACTTCCTTTTATACCGTCCGGTTACTGTAAAGAAAGGAAGGCGAACAGTTTGGAGGAAGCAGGTATCTTGGCCGCACAGGAACCGTATTGCGGGCGCCGCGTCCGTAACCGTCGGCGCAGAAGAACCCGTATGCTTATCGCGCTCTACATTCTGCTCTTTTTCACGCTCTCCGTCGTAGGGGCGGTTCGTTCCGTATCGTCCCGCGTATCGTCCCGTTCGTTTGAGGAAGTCGAGGACTATTCCGCCGTCGAGGAAAACGGCGTCATGGAGGAGTCCAACGTCTTAAGCGTCTTAAGCGCGACGATTCCCGTAATGAATGAGACGGCGTTCGTCTTTCAGGATTTGCCCGGCATGCCCTTCATGAATCACGATTTCGTCTGGGAAGGGGACAGGCTGAAGTATATCGGCGACGAATACGACGTGCGTTTCGGGATTGACATTTCCGCGTACCAGACCGAAGACCGCCGCGACAAGAAAATCGACTGGGAGGCGGCGAAGGCGGACGGCGTGGAGTTCGCCATAATCCGCGTCGCCATTCGCGGCACTAGCGAGGGCGCGCTGTGGATTGACGACTTTTTCGGGCAGAATATCGACGGCGCCATGGCCGCGGGACTTCAAACGGGCGTGTACGTCTTTTCGCAGGCCGTCACCGAGGAGGAAGCCATTGAGGAAGCCAACCTTGTGGTAGCCTGTCTGAAAGACCACCCGATTAACGGGCCTGTGTGCTATGACTGGGAAGTCGAAAACCGCACGTATCGCACGTACCGCGTATCCGGCAAAGTCGCCACGGCTTGCGCGCTGGCGTTCTGTCAGCGCGTCGAGGAGGCCGGATACACGCCCATGATTTACACCAGTCATGAAATTGCGGACTTGCGCTATGACTGGGAGACGCTGTCGGCGTATCGTCTGTGGTACCCGTGGTATATGTCCAAGGGCGACCGCGTGACCAACGGCAGATTCTATCCCCATATGGTCATCTGGCAGTTCAGCAAACGCTGTCAAGTGGACGGAGTAGGCAAAAAAGTGGACGGGAATTTATGGTTCCGTCCGAAGTACTGACAAGGCGGGCGGCTTTCCGGTCATGCGGGAGGCCGTCCGACGCTTTGCTCCCGCCCCCCTCTGTCGCCTTCGGCGACATCTTCCCCCGTTTCGGGGGCGACAAGGGGAGGCGCAAAGTTTTCATTGGCGCGACGGAAACTTGCCCTCATCCGGCGCTGCGCGCCACCTTCCCCCGTAGACGGGGGAAGGGTAAAACTATAGCGGAATCTTTCATTTTTCCGCGCAACCTTGTGAAGTTTTCGCAATGATTAGGCGTTGTTGTTCAGATTTCGCTGTCAAGTTTACCCTTCCCCCATGTCGCCCCCACAAAGTGGGGGAGATGTCGCCGTCAGGCGACAGAGGGGGCCGGGGGAAGGTGGCGCGTAGCGCCGGATGAGGGCGGATTCGATGTTGCCAACGATTACTATACGCATACGAGAACTGATGAAGGAAGCGGAGAGGGGGCGTAGAATCCATGTATGAGAAAGGCGATATTTCTTTTATAGACGCTTGCTTGAATCAAACCGCCGCGCCGCAGGACGTGGAATCTTATGTGGAGTACTGGCATACGCACGAGGTAAACTGTACCTTGCGGGAATATCTGGGCATGAGCGCAGAGGAGTACGCGTCATGGGTGAAGCGCGGAGATGACGCGATTCCGGAGATTTTACAGCGTCGCGGGAGCTGCGAGAGCGCGGAGCGGACGCCGCCCGCTTATGTGATATGTCCCACTTGCGGCGCGCTGATACGCTATGGGAGACGTTGCCAGTATTGCGCCGTAAGAGCGCGGAACGTCCGGTAAAAGCGGATGGGGGAGCGGTCGAAAGAAAGGCCGTTCTCCCATTTTTCGGGGCTTGCGCGGGGACGGTTTCTGTGCTAAACTGTGCGCGTATTCTCGATAAGAAAGGGGTTGAACGTCGTGGACGACGAGAAGAACCCGAAAGAATATGAGGAAGAGTTTTTAGCCGACGCCAAACGCCGCGCCCATGAAGAGGAATTGGAAATGTTAGCCAATATCGCTATCATTCGCAGTACGATGATGGGCCAGCGCGAGAAAATGCCGGAGGAGCGCGGCAGTGACGGCAAATCGCGTCAGCGGGAACTGGAACGGCGTCTGCTGTTGCGCATGAACATGAACCGCGAGCCGGAGAAGGCGGAGAACGGGCGTCAGGCGGGGCAATATCACACGGCGCCGAATCGCGGCATGGACGACAAAGGCCATAAGCTGAACGAGGGCGGCTGACATGCGCGATTTACGGGAAAAGCGTCCTGACGCGGACAAGTTGCGAAAAAAGCGTCCCGACGCCGACGACTTGCGGGAACAGCGTCCCGACGCGGACGGCTTGCGGGAACAGCGTCCCGACGCGGACGGCTTGCGGGAAAACGGCCTCTATACGGGCGTCGTGGAGGCCTACAACAGCGACGGCGCGGGGATTGTCAAGCCGGGCGGCGCGGTGGCGTTCGTCCCGGGGACGATACGCGGCGAAACCGTGGAGTGCCGCCTCACGCGGACGCGCAAACAGTACGCGCAGGCGCAAGCCGTCCGGATTCTGACGCCGTCGCCCATGCGCCGCGTCCCCGATTGCCCGTACTTCGGCAAATGCGGCGGCTGCGACTTCCGTCATATGGCCTATGAGGAGGAGTTACGCGCCAAGCGTCAGCGCGTACAGGACGCCTTGACGCGTATCGGCGGCGCGGAAATTACGGTCGAACCCGTTATCGGCGCCGAACATCCGCTACGCTACCGGGGAAAGTGTCAGTATCCGGTGAGCGCGTCGGGCGCGATTGGCTTCTACCGCGCCGGAAGTCATGAGGTCGTGGACGTGCGCGAATGCTTACTCCAACCGTCGGCAGCGAACCGTACCGCTGACGCCGTGCGCGAGTGGATGACGCGCTATCATGTCCCCGGCTACGATGAGCGTACCGGAAAGGGCCTGATTCGTCACGTCTATGTCCGCGTGAACCGTCGCGGGGAGAGCGTATGCTGTATCGTGGCGAACGGGAAAACGTTACCCAAGGAACCGGAACTTGTCGGAACGGTTTTGCAAAAAGTCCCGGAGACGCTCGGCGTCGCGGTCAATACGAATACGCGCCGCGATAACGTCATACTGGCGCCGCGTTACCGTACAATCTGGGGGCAAAATTTCCTCTACGACGCCTTACGCGT
>JAFSOM010000547.1 GCA_017447005.1 Oscillibacter sp. | reverse complement strand
TATCAAGGAGGCGGACGAAGTGTACGCAAAGAAAGACCTGAAGCGTTCGGCGGACATTATCAAGCGAATTGCCCGCGAGAACAATGTCCCGGAGGAGCGGGTACGGGCGGACATGAAAGAAGCGATGAACGCGGGAAGGAACAATCCCAATCCGGCGGTTCAAGCTCGATGGGCGGGATTTGACTTTGCCGACAAGGAGCCTACTGTTGAGGAATTTATCCTCTGGGTCGCGTCTCAGGTAAAGAGATAACGGACAAGGGCGAAGCCCGACGGGTTACTTTCCGACTGCCGGAAAAGCGACCCGCCGGGCGGTCTCTTTCTCTGAAATAGGCGTCTCTATAATTATGGCGAAGAATTACCCCGCGCAGACGAGGACAGAGCGTTGGCCATTTCGCGTTTTAGCGTCAAACATATTTCAAAATAAATCGCCGTTCCGCTTGAAATCCTCTTTCTTTTTGTTGGCAAATATGCTATACTCTATACGGAAACGAGAAAATCAGACGCGAACTGTCACAAAACAAAACTTTTGCGGGGGTGTCGATATGAGTCCGCGGGATGATTTTGAACGGAGTTATATTTCTCCCTTAAATGAACAGCAACGCGAGGCCGTATACGCTACGGAAGGCGCGGTTTTGCTTTTGGCCGTGCCCGGCAGCGGCAAAACCACCGTGCTTGTCACGCGGCTGGGCTATATGGTTTACTGTCGCGGCGTCGCGCCCGAAAACGTCCTGACTATGACCTACACGGTGGCGGCAACAGGCGATATGAAACGGCGCTTCGCCTCCCTGTTCGGTTCCGAATACGCCAGCCGTCTGGAATTTCGCACGATTAACGGCGTTTCCTCCAAGATTATCCGCTATTATGGAAGATACTACAATCGGCGGACATTCTCCCTTTTGGACGACAACAACGAACTGAATCAGATTGTGCGCGGGATTTATCAGGACATCAACGGGGAGTACGCGGAAATCAGCGTGGTCAAGGACATCCGCACGGCGATTGCCTTTGTCAAGAACATGATGCTGACGAATGAGGAAGTCAGCCGCATGGACTTTGGGATTAGGAATTTCCCGGAAATTTATCGTCGGTATCAGGCGGAACTGGAACGCCGGAGGCGGATGGACTATGACGATCAAATTCGTTACGCGAAAATGATTCTAGAAACATGTCCGCCCATTCTGGAATATTTTCAGGAGCGTTACCGTTATTTCTGCGTGGACGAGGCGCAGGATACCTCCAAAATCCAGCACGCGATTATCCGGCTTCTGGCGCGGCGGTACGGGAATCTGTTCATGGTCGGAGACGACGACCAGAGCGTTTATGGATTCCGCGCCGCGTGGCCGGACGCGCTCATGAGCTTTGAGCGGGATTATCCCGGCGCGCGCGTGCTGTTCATGGAGCGCAATTACCGTTCCACCGCGGAGATTGTAGGCGCGGCCAACGCGTTTGTTTCCGGCAACCGCTTTCGGCGGGAGAAAATGATTGCGCCCACGCGTGGAAACGGGGTTCCGGTTCAAATCGTATCCGCCGCCAGTCGGAAAGCGCAATATTTGTATCTTCTGCACATTGCCCGCGAATGCGCGGAGGAAACCGCCGCACTTTACCGCAACAACGACAGCGCCATTCCCCTGATTGACCTGCTGGAGCGGAACGGCGTACCTTATAGTATTAGAAAGTTTGAGGACACGTTCTTTTCAAACCGCGTTGTCTGTGATATTGTGAACATCATCCGCTTTGCCGACAATCCCACGGACGAAGAGATATTCATGGGCGTTTACTATAAGTTTGGCGCGCCGATTTCAAAAACGGCCGCTCAGGAGGCCTGCCGCCGGAGCCGGGTTTCCGGGAAGCCGATTCTGGAGGAACTTCTGAACGTGCCCGGCGCGGGAGGGCGCGTCCGGGATACGGCCATGAATCTCATGCAAACTTTGCCCCTGATTTCCGGCGGCGGCGCGGCGGAGGCGTTGAGAAACGTATGGATAACGCTCCGTTACGGGCAGTACGTAAAAAAGGCGCGTTTGGACGCCAATAAGTACGACATTCTTACTATCCTCGCGGAACAGGAAAGGGACGCAACCGGACTGCTGAG
>JAFSOM010000546.1 GCA_017447005.1 Oscillibacter sp. | reverse complement strand
CGCCTTATTTTAGGAGGTCTATTTCCTATACCCTTTTTCAAATGCTCTTTCTCTGGCGGCGGCGTAAGCGGAACGGAGGTTCGCAACGTCGGTGGATTCGCGGGAGCCTTCCAGCCGAGGCCCAAAGATGGGAATCGAGATGGCTACCAGCACGCCGATAATCGCTACGACAATCAGCAGTTCGGCCAGCGTAAAGCCCTTCTGTGTACGCAGTTTCTTTTTCATCCGTGTTTTCTCCTTCCTGATGTGCGACGGGATTCGCCCGTCTGTCCTGTTGGCCCTACAGTCTTTCTCTATATCCGGCGCCCTTCCCTGCATTGAATCTCTCCCGTGAAGTGTCCGGGGACAGGCGCAGAATAACATTTTTTTGCGTCACATGGCGCTGTAAAGCGTGAACATGGCCAGGTAAACGGCAAGGACGATAAACGCCGCGACGCCGCCCAGTACCACCAGTAACGCCGGCTCCATTTTGGCAAGCGCGCTCAAAATCGCTTGGTCTAATTCCTCGTCGTAAAAACGCGCCACGGTATGAAGCGTTTTGGCAAGCTCGCCGGACTCCTCTCCGATAGCGGTCATGTCCACCAGAATATGCGGCATGACATCCTGCGCCCGCATGGACGCGCCCAAACTCCGCCCTTCCTCCAAGTCGCCGCTCAGTTTCCCGACCGATTCGCTCAGATAGGCGTTGTCCATCACTCTGGACGTGATATTCACCGCCCGCGTCATGGACAGGCCGGAGTCAATCAGCGTCGTCATAGAGTTTGCGAACTGGCTCGCGGCGTTGAGCGTGGCGATATTCCCCAGAATCGGCATTTTCAACTGCATTTTCGCAATGTTGACCCGTCCTTTGGGGGTATTGTTGTAGAACCGGAACGCGACGAACAGCAGAACCAGAACCACGCCCAGCGTAATGCCGTTGTACCGGAAGAAATCGCTCACGACGATAAGGGCGCGGGTGACGAGAGGCAGTTGGGCGTCGAACTCCCGGAACATCTCCAGAAACGTCGGCACGACCGCGACCATGAGCACCACTACGACCACAATCGCCACAAGCATGACGAACATCGGATAGGCCATCGCGCCGCGCACTTTCGCGCCCATTTTCGACTGCTTGTCAAAATGCTCATACATGCTGTTGAAGGCCTTTTCGATACCGCCCGATTCCTCGCCGGAACGAATCGTCTCAATGAACGTCAGCGGGAGGAATTTTCCGCCGTGCTCCGCGAACGCCGCCGAAATGGAACGTCCGTTTTCCACGTCCGTCGCTACCGCGTTCAAGAGCTTTTTCAAGACCTTGTCCGTCGTCCGTTCGGCAATCAGCGGCGCCGCCTGCGACACCGGAAGGCCCGCCGAAAGAATCGTCCCGAACTGACTGCACATGACCGCAAATGCCTTCGGGTTCAGACGGTTTCCGCCAATTTCCGCCGCAAAAATGCCGCTCGTCGGTTTTATGATACGGACGGGGGAGAGTTTGAGAACCATGCCGTAATCTTCTTTGACCCGACGGGAGGCGTCAACTTCGTTAAAGGCCTCAATCACGCCGGTGACTTTTTCCCCGTCGCGTGACTGCGCCGTATATTTGAAATGCGCCAAGGCCCTCACCCCTCTTTCTGTTCTGTCCGATGACGCCGCGCTTTCGATTTTAGTCTAAATATTTTCTATTTCCGCACAGTTGCGCCGCGACTTCAAGACTTCCATTTTGTCCATATCATCTTGCGCCGCGACTTCGATTTTGTCCATATTTCCTAAAAATCGCAAGGGCGTTTCAAGACGTTTTACGGCCTTTCGCTAACTTTAACTGGAAAAACTTAGCGCGCAAGGAAACCGCGATACTCTGGGAAACTTTGGCATTCCATGGCAGTTTTTGGCATTATATTTCAATTTTCGTCAAATTGCAATACCTACCCCCCCGAATTTTGTTAAAATTCAGCGTTTTGCACAAATACCAGATGCGCGGAACCCATATATAGCGCCTAATTTTCTTAACGGACGCAAGATATAGATTTACGCTTTCGGGACGCATGGGTTTTATTGCGCAATTTGCCATACGTTTCCAGATTCGTCAAAACGCCGACAGGTCAAAAAAAGTCTCCCCGCCCAATCAGGACGAGGAAACTTTTGTGCATTTTTACGTCAGTTGTTTTTGCTGATGACGCACAACACTTCCTCTCCGGTGGTCACGCCTTCCCGCATGAGACGCAGGGCGTTTTGACGCATGGACACAAAGCCCTTTTCCGGACGCTTTAACACTTCGTCAATCTCCTTGCGTCCGGCCTGCTCGTAAATCAACGCGCTGATTTCGTCGTCAATGGACAGCATTTCAAACACCGCCGCCCGGCCCAGATACCCGGTATTGTAGCACTGCTGACAGCCCGCCCCGCGATAGAACGGGAAACGCTCTTCCGGCTCCAAGCCCAGTTGTCTAAGCTCCATGTCGGTCGGCTCGTAGCTCTCCCGGCAGTGCGGGCATACCCGCCGCACAAGTCGCTGTGAAATGACGCCCCGCAACGCGCTTGCGATAACATACGGCTCAACGCCAATATCGCGCAAGCGGTCAATCGTGCCTACGGCGTCGTTGGTGTGGATGGTCGACAGCACGATATGTCCGGTAATGGCGGCGCGCATGGCGATTCCCGCCGTTTCGCCGTCGCGGATTTCGCCTACCGCGATAATGTCCGGGTCCTGACGCAGTATCGAACGCAGACCGCCCGCGAACGTCATGCCCGTCTTTTCGTTGATTTGCACCTGATTGACCCCGTCCACGTTGTATTCCACGGGGTCTTCCAGCGTCACAAGGTTGACTTCGTCCGTGTTCAACTGGTTAATCATGGCGTACATGGTCGTAGTTTTGCCGCTTCCGGTCGGGCCTACGAGCAGTAAGACGCCGCTCCGGAGGCTCAACATCTCATCGTATTTTTCCAAGTCGGCGCCCGTCAGGCCTACGGCGTCCTTCGTCACCCGTCCGCCGGACTTGTCCAGCAGTCGCATGACCACTTTTTCGCCGTACACCGTCGGCAAGGTCGACACGCGCACGTCTACGCTTTTGTCCTTGATTTGGATATTGAATCGCCCGTCCTGCGGCACGCGCCGTTCCGCAATGTCCAGATTCGCCATGACCTTGATACGGGAAATGACGGACGACTGCACCGCCTGCGGTATCGTCAGAATGCTTCTCATGACGCCGTCAATCCGCATTCTCACGCGCATATGGTCTTCCCGCGGTTCCATGTGAATGTCGCTTGCGCGTTCGGTCACGGAACGCTCCATCATAGAGTTGACAAGGCGAATCGTCGGGGCGTTGCTCGCGCCTACGTCGTCTACGCGGGTCGTGGCGAACGCGGCGTTCTGCGCGGGCGTCTCGTCGCCGTTAATCGCCGCTTCCCGCTTCATGTCCTCAATGGCTTTCGCCGCGCCTTCGTTGCTGTAGAGTACCTGTATCGCGTGCTCCACGCCGGAGGCCGTCGCCACCATGGGGACAATCCGCTTACGCACGACTTTTTTGATTTCCCCCGTGGCGTAAAAGTTCAACGGGTCGCTCATCGCCAGATAGAGCGTGTCCTTCTCCATGCGTACCGGTACGACGTTGTGCTGTTTGGCCAGATTCCGCGGCAGCGCCTGCGCCATGTCCGTGGGAATCGTGACTTTCGTCAGGTCGATAAACTCGATTCCCAACTGCATTTGCAACGCCTCAATCAACTGCGCTTCCGTGATGATGCCGTTTTTAATGAGCGCCGTTCCCAGACGTTCCCGGCTTTTCTTTTGCAGTTCCATGCCGCGTTCCAACTGCTCCTGCGTAATGGCCCCCGCCGCGATGAGAAGTTCGCCAAGCCGCATGTATTCCATACGACGCGCCCCCTTGTCAAAAAATTCCTGTCCATTCTAGCGCCGCCAAAGCGATTCTGTCAACCGGGAAATGCGCGAACGATAACCTTACGCAAACCGCCGCTTTCGCCCCCATAAAATCCGGCGTCCCGTATCCTTAATTTTTATGGACGTTTTCAATAAATAAATTCCGGAAGTCTTAAAAATTTTCGGTGAAAACGACCGCGTTTTTCCTCTGATTTGGCGGCATTTCACAAGCATTGAAAAATCAGAAAATCAATTGATAAGGAAGGGAAACTTCCTGTAAAATACTCCATATGCGGAAAATCGCCGTCTTTGCGAAATTATCAACCGTTCCAGCGATAGAGATACGGGATTGACGCGGACGCGCTGAAAGAAAGAGGGGTTCCGAATGTCCGCAAAGTCAAACAATACGCGTGAAAGTTCTCTGGAATCATATATTCTGTCCCATCTGGACGAGGCCATCCAAAAGGGATATATCAAGGCGTACTATCAGCCCGTCATCCGGACGGTTTCGCGGCAGTTGTGCGGACTGGAGGCGCTGGCCCGTTGGGACGACCCTATATGGGGCCTGCTCCCGCCGGATAGCTTTATCAGCATTCTGGAAAAACACCGCAAAATTCACCATTTGGATTCGTTCATCATCCGGGAAGTGTGCGCCTGTTACCGTCAAAACGTCGTCCGGGAAGGCGCGCCGCTCCCCGTGTCCATTAACCTGTCCCGGCTGGACTATGAGCTTTGCGATATTTTCGCGGTAGTTGAAAAGGCGGTGCGGGAGAACAAAGTCCCCCGTCAGTCCCTGTGCATTGAGATTACGGAAAGCGCCCTCAATGAACAGGTGGAACTTATGCGCTACTATATCGAACGTTTCCGCAACGCGGGCTATCAGGTCTGGATGGACGATTTCGGAAGCGGCTATTCCTCGCTGAACGTCCTGAAAGACTACCAGTTCGACGAACTCAAAATTGATATGGCTTTCCTGAGCGATTTTCATTCCCGCTCCAAGGAAATTCTAACGTCCATTGTCGATATGGCGAAGGCAATCAATATTCAAACGCTCGTGGAAGGCGTGGAGACGGAAGAGCAGTTCGAGTTTTTGCGCAATATCGGCTGTGAAAAAGTGCAGGGCTTTTTGTTCGGAAAGCCTCTGCCCTATATGGACTGTATCCGGAATGTCGAACAGCAGGGCGTCCCCATTGAGCCGCCCGTCTACCGGAAATATTACGACGACTTGGGCCGGGTGAACGTCCTCAGCGCGACGCCGTTTCTCTCCGCCGTGGACAGGAAGGCCCATACCACCGGACGCGACCGCAACAGCATTCCTCTTGCGACGCTGGAACTGTCGAACGGTAACGTCCGCTTGCTTTTCAGCAACGACGCCTTTGACCGAACCGCCGCCGCGCTGGATTGGAATATGGTATTCGGCGCGCCGACGGAATATCTGCTCCGGCAGGATACCTTACGCCTGAATGACCTCTCCGCTCATTTGGCGCGTCTGCTG
>JAFSOM010000545.1 GCA_017447005.1 Oscillibacter sp. | reverse complement strand
CGGACACGTTCGCGGCGGGGGACTTCGTGGACGTAACCGGAACGAGCAAGGGCCACGGCTATCAGGGCGTCATAAAGCGTCACGGGGCGCACCGCCTCAAGGAGACGCACGGCAGCGGCCCGGTCGGGCGTCACCCCGGTTCTATGGGGCCGTCTATTGACCCGTCCCGCGTGTTTAAGGGCAAAATCGGCGCCGGACACATGGGCGTCGAGCAAGTGACCGTACAGAATCTCCGCGTGGTTCGCGTGGACGCGGAATTGAATATGCTGGTTGTCTGCGGCGCGGTTCCCGGCCCGAAGGGAAGTCTTGTCACCGTGAAGTCCACCGTCAAGACGCATAAGGTCAAACAGCTTGGCGCCGACATCAGCAAGAACCCGCAGAAGGCTTCCGGACGCAACCCGCAGAAAGCCTCCGCGAGAAAGTAAGAAAGGGGTGTGTCTCAATTGTCTACCGTGAACGTTTTGAATATGTCCGGCGAGCAGGCCGGGACTGTGGAACTGAACGACGCGATTTTTGGGATTGAACCCAATGAGGCCGTCGTGCACTTGGTAGTGCGGAATCATTTGGCGAATTGCCGTCAGGGTACCCAGAGCGCGTTGACCCGGGCGGAAGTGTCGGGCGGCGGCAAAAAGCCGTGGCGTCAGAAGGGCACCGGACACGCCCGGCAGGGCAGCACCCGCGCCCCGCAGTGGACGCACGGCGGCATAGCGTTCGCGCCCAAGCCCCGTAGTTACAAGTTCCATGTAAACAAGAAAGTGCGCCGTCTGGCGTTGAAGTCGGTTTTGTCGGCGAAGGCCAAAGAGGGCAATCTGGTCGTGGTTGACGCCATCAAGCTGGACGAAATCAAGACCGCGACGTTCCGCAAGTTTCTGGAAGCGGTCAAGGCCGACGGGAAAGCCGTCATCGTGACGCCCGCCGTCGACATGACCGTATACAAGAGCGCCCGGAACCTTCCCGGCGTGCTGACCGCTCCCGCCGCGCAGTTGAGCGTGTACGACATCCTCAACGCGAAGTATCTGGTAGTCGACCAAGCCGCGCTCGCCAAAATCGAGGAGGTGTACGCGTAATGTCTACCGCTTATGACATCATCATCCGCCCGATTATCACGGAACGTTCCATGGGTTCCGCCGCCGATAAGAAGTACGTCTTTGAAGTCGCGCCGGACGCCGGGAAAATCCAGATTAAGCAGGCCGTGGAGGAGATTTTCGGCGTCAAGGTCGCCGACGTGAACACGCTGCGCATGCACGGCAAGAGAAAGCGCGTCGGCGCGGGCCGTCCGGGCATGACAAAAGACTGGAAGAAAGCCTATGTCCGTCTGACGGACGACTCCAAGACGATTGAGTTCTTTGAAGGCATGGTCTGACGGGGAAGGAGCGTAACGACAAATGTCTATTAAAAGCTACAAGCCTACGACCCCGTCCAGACGGCAAATGACCGTTTCCGGGTTTGACGGCATCGACAAGCACGCAAGGCCGGAGCCGTCCCTGACGACGCCTCTGAAAAAGAGCGCCGGACGCAACAGCTACGGACACATTACCGTCCGTCATCGCGGCGGCGGCAACAAGCGCAAGTACCGCGTTATCGACTTCAAGCGCGACAAGCAGGATGTGTTCGCCACGGTTCTGCGGCTGGAGTACGACCCCAACCGGAGCGCGAATATCGCCCTGTTGGAGTACGAGGACGGCGAACGCCGCTATATCCTCGCCCCCGTGGGCCTGAACGCCGGAGATAAAGTCGAATCCGGCGCCTCCGCCGACATCAAGCCCGGCAACGCTCTGCCGATTGCCAATATCCCTGTCGGCACGGTCATTCACAACATCGAACTGCACCCCGGCAAAGGCGCGCAGTTAGTCCGCTCCGCCGGAACTTCCGCCCAGTTAATGGCGAAAGAAGGCCGCGACGCGCAAATCCGTATGCCGTCGGGCGAAGTGCGCATTGTCCGCGTCAACTGTATGGCGACTATCGGACAGGTGGGCAACATCGACCATGAGAACATCAACCTCGGCAAAGCCGGACGTAAGCGCCACATGGGTTGGCGTCCGACGGTACGCGGCTCGGTCATGAACCCCAACGACCACCCGCACGGCGGCGGCGAAGGCCGCGCCCCCGTAGGCCGTCCCGGGCCTGTGACGCCGTGGGGCAAGCCCGCCCTCGGATTCAAGACCCGCAAGGGCAAGAATCCCACCAATAAATTCATCGTCAAGCGCCGTAACGAGAAGTAAGGGAGGCAAGGAACAATGAGCAGGTCAGTCAAGAAAGGCCCGTTTGTAGCCCCGGAGCTTCTCAAACGGGTGGAAGAGATGAACAGGAAGAACGAAAAGATAGTCCTGAAAACGTGGAGCCGTTCGTCCACTATCTTTCCGGCTTTCGTCGGCCATACCATCGCCGTGCACGACGGACGCAAGCATGTGCCCGTCTACATTCAGGAGGACATGGTAGGCCATAAGCTGGGCGAGTTCGCGCCCACCCGCACCTTCCGCGGACACAGGAAGGACTCTTAAGGGAAGGAGCCGATAGGATATGGATAACAAGGAAGCCAGCGCCTACCTGCATTATGTCCGCATCTCCCCCCGGAAGGTTCAGATTGTGTGCGACCTCATCCGCGGCAAGGATACCGGAACGGCAATGGCGATTCTCATGCAGACCCCGAAGGCCGCCGCCGAGCCGCTCCAGAAGTTGCTCAAAAGCGCCGTCGCCAACGCGGAGAACAATTTCGGCATGGACCCGGAAAAGCTGATGGTTACGGAAGTGTTCGCCACGCCCGGCCCCATCCTGAAACGGATTATGCCCCGCGCCCAAGGCCGCGCTTACCGGATTAACAAGCGCACGTCGCACGTAACCTTGAGCGTAGCGGAAAAGGCGTAAGGGAGGAGGCAGTTTTATGGGACAGAAAGTAAATCCGCACGGCCTGCGTGTGGGCGTCATCAAAGACTGGGATTCCCGGTGGTACGCCAGTGAGGAGAAGGTCGGCGACCTGATTGTAGAGGACCAGAAAATCCGGAAGTTCCTCAAAAAGACCCTGTACGGCGCGGGCGTGCCCCGGATTGAGATTGAGCGGAGCAACGATGTCGTGACAATCTTCCTGCACTGCGCCCGTCCGGGCATGGTTATCGGTCAGGGCGGAAAGCAGATTGAGGAATACCGCGCCGCGCTGGAAAAAATGCTCGGCAAAAAGACCCGCCTGAACATTGTCGAGGTCAAAAACCCCGATATGGACGCGCAACTCGTCGCGGAGAATATCGCGCAACAGCTCGAAAAGCGTATCAGCCACCGCCGCGCCATGAAAAACGCGATGGCCCGCGCCATGAGAGCCGGAGCGAAGGGCATTAAGACCTGTTGTTCCGGGCGTCTGGGCGGACGCGAAATCGCCGGCGTGGAGCACTACCACGAAGGCACGATTCCCCTGCAAACCATCCGCGCCGATATTGAGTACGGTTTCGCCGAAGCCGCGACGACATTCGGGCGTATCGGCGTGAAAGTCTGGATTTACAAGGGCGAAGTGCTCTCGCAGACCCTGCGCACGACGCCGCGCACCATGGACACCAGCAAGCCGTATCAGGAACGCCGCGAACGTCGTCGCCGTGACGACCGTCGCGGAGGCGGCGGATTTAACCGTGACCGTCAGGGCGGCGGATTCAGCCGTGACCGTCAAGGCGCCCCGGGCGGCGGGTTTAGCCGTGACCGTCAAGGCGCGCCGGGCGGCGGATTCAGCCGTGACCGTCAGGGCGCCCCGGGCGGCGGGTTTAACCGTGACCGTCAAGGTGCCCCGGGCGGCGGATTTAACCGTGACCGTCAGGGCGGCGGATTCAACCGTCAAGGCGGCCCGGGCGGGTTCAACCGTCAAGGCGCTCCCGGCGGATTCAACCGTCAGGCCGGGATGAACCGTCAGATGAGCGCGCCGCGTCCGGCGCGTCCCGCTCCCGCCGAAGGCGCCGCTCCCGACGCCCCCGCGAAGGAAGGAGGGGCTGAATAATGTTAATGCCCAAGAGAGTCAAATACCGCCGCGT
>JAFSOM010000046.1 GCA_017447005.1 Oscillibacter sp. | reverse complement strand
GCCATGTCTACAAAGCCGTCCACGTACATTTCCGTATGGACGCCCAAATCTTTCAAGTCGGATTCGGCGATAAGTTTGCCAATCGTATTCGGCATGGAGCCTATACCGAGTTGCAGACAGGCGCCGTTGGGAATCTCCGGCACTACCAGATTGGCGACAGCCAAATCAATTTCTGACGGCGTCGTAGCTCCGCCAAGCTCTTCCATAGGCGGGTTTTCGCCCTCCACAATCATATTCACGTCGTCGATATGGACGCAGTGGTCAAAGCCGCCCAGACATACCGGGACATTCTGGTTGACTTCCACAATAATCGTTTTCGCGGTCTCGCAGACGGCTTTCAGATGGGAACCGCCGGGGCCAAAGTTGAAATAGCCGTGTTCGTCCATGGGGGCCACTTGGAACATCGCCACGTCTAAGGAGCGGATTTCGTCGCGGTAGTAGCCGGGCAGTTCGGAATAGCGCATGGGGATATAGTACGCGATACCCTCGTTGATGGCCTTTCTTTCCACGCCGGACATATGCCACGAATGGAAAATAAAGTGTTCGGGGGCGTTGGGTACGTCGAAAATCGCCGGACGATGGAGCAGAATACCGCCCCGTACTTTTACGTCGGTCAATTCCTCCCAGCGTTTGGCGAGCGCTTCGTCCAGTTTCCGCGGCGTGCAGACGCACCAGCCGTAGTCCACCCAGTCGCCGCTGTTGACCGCTTTCACGGCCTCGTCCGCCGTGGTAAGTTTGCGCTTGTACTCTTCCTGATAGCCCATGACGCTTCCTCCTGTCGTGATGTTTCCCGGGGCGTGACGCTTATTATACTATCCGTTCGCCCGGATTGCAACAAGAAAGTGAAAAAAATCACAAACTTTCGCGCTTCCTCACGGCGGTGCCCTGACCTGCGCGGGGACAGAGCGCCGCTTACGTTTTCGGATTTGTCGCCCCGCTTACGCCTCCAGCGCGTTGAGCGATTCCTCCAGTTTGGCGATAAGTTCGCGGTAGCGTTCCACTTTCTCGCGTTCGGCCTTGACCACGTTTTCCGGCGCCTTGGAGACGAATTTCTCGTTGGACAGCTTATTTTCCGTGACGCGCAGACCATTGCGGACTTTGTCCAGCTCCTTGGCGATTCTATCGCGTTCGGCGGACAAGTCCACGAGTTCGGACAGCGGCATATAGGCGGTTGCGCCTCGCGTCACGACGGACACCTGTCCGGACAGATTCGCGGGGGCGGCGTCGGCGAAACGCACGTCCTTCGCCCATGCCAGACGCTGTAAGAAGTGCAGGCCCGTTTGGTACGGCTCCGGATTCGCCGTGACGAGCAGGAGTTCAGCCTTCCGCGACGGCGGCACATTCATTTCCGAACGCCGCGCCCGTATCGCCCGTATCGTATCCATGACCGTTTCCATCGCGGCTTCCTCTTCCGGGAAGGCTAACGCGTCACTGTATTCGGGCCATGCGCTTGTCATGATGAAGTCGCCCTCATGCGGCAACGCCTGATAAATTTCCTCCGTCAGGAACGGCATAAACGGGTGCAACAGTTTGAGCAGTTGCGTGAGGACGTAGCAAAGGACGCGTTGCGCGGTCTCGCTCGTGGCGGGGTCGTCGCCATTCAAGCGCGTTTTCGTCAGTTCGATATACCAATCGCAGTACGTGTCCCAGAGAAAATCGTAGACTTTCGCCGACGCCACGCCGATTTCATAACTTTCGAGATTCTCCGTGACTTCCTTCACCAGACGGTTCAGCTTGCTCAACACCCACTTGTCCTCGCGTTCCAGCCGGGACGCGTCCGGGAGGGTGTAGGCGTCGGTTTTCAGGTTCATGAGCACAAATCTGCTCGCGTTCCAGACCTTATTGGCGAAGTTGCGCATAGCCTCGCATTTTTCGGTATAGAATCGGCAGTCGTTGCCGGGACTGTTGCCCGTGATAAGGTTGAAGCGCAACGCGTCCGCGCCGTACTGCTCCGCCATTTCCAGCGGGTCAATGCCGTTGCCCAGCGACTTGGACATCTTACGGCCCTTATCGTCGCGCACAAGCCCATGGATTAAAACAGTACGGAACGGGACGGCTTTCATATGCTCACAGCCGGAGAAAATCATCCGCGACACCCAGAAAAAGATAATGTCGTAGCCGGTCACAAGCACGCTTGTCGGATAGAAATAATCCAAATCGGGCGTTTTATCGGGCCAGCCGAGCGTACTGAACGGCCATAACGCCGACGAGAACCACGTGTCGAGCACGTCCTCTTCGCGGGTCAGATTCGCGCTCCCGCACTTTTCGCACTTGTCGGGGTCTGTACGGCTGACGTTAATATGTCCGCAGTCGTCGCAGTACCACGCGGGAATCTGATGTCCCCACCACAACTGACGGGAAATGCACCAGTCATGGACATTCTCCATCCAGTTCGTATAGGTTTTGGCAAAGCGTTCGGGGACGAATTTCACCTCGCCGTCACGAACGACGCGTAACGCCTCTTCCGCTTACGGCTTCATCTTCACAAACCACTGCGCGGAAATGAGCGGCTCCACGTCGTTATGGCAACGGTAGCAAGTCCCGACATTGTGACTGTACGGCTCCGTTTTGACAAGATAGCCCTGCTCCTCAAGGTCTTTCACAATCCGCTTGCGGCACTCGTAACGGTCCATGCCGTTATAGGGGCCGCCGTTCTCGTTGATTTTGCCGTCGTCGCCGATACAGCGCACGATTTCCAGATTGTGACGCAAGCCAACTTCAAAGTCATTCGGGTCATGGGCGGGCGTCATCTTGACCGCGCCCGTACCGAAACCGAGTTCGACGTAGTCGTCGGCGACAATCGGAATCTCGCGGTTCATAATGGGCAGAATGCACGTCTTGCCTACGAGATGTTTGAAACGCTCGTCCTCCGGGTTGACGGCTACACCCGTATCGCCCATCATGGTTTCGGGGCGCGTCGTGGCGACGACTAAATCGCCGGAACCGTCCGCCAGCGGATAGCGGATGTGCCAGAGGTGGCCGGGCTTGTCGACGTACTCAACCTCCGCGTCGGAAAGGGCCGTCATGCAGTGCGGACACCAGTTGATAATGCGGCTACCCTTGTAAATCAGGCCCTTGTCGTACAGCCTACAGAACGCCTCCCGCACGGCGCGGGATAAGCCCTCGTCCATAGTAAAGCGGGAGCGGCGCCAGTCGCAGGATACGCCGAGTTTCTTCTGCTGTTCGACGATACGCCCGCCGTAGGTCTCCTTCCACTTCCAGACGCGTTGCAAAAACTTCTCGCGGCCCAAGTCGTAACGCGTTTTGCCCTCGTTGACGCGCAAATCCTCTTCAACTTTGATTTGCGTTGCAATTCCGGCGTGGTCGGTGCCCGGAAGCCATAAGGTCGCATAGCCCTGCATACGCCGGAAGCGGATTAAAATATCCTGCAAGGCGGCGTCAAGGGCGTGGCCCATGTGGAGCTGTCCGGTGACGTTCGGCGGCGGCATGACGATACAGAACGGTTTCCTGCCGGGGTCGGGGTCTCCCCGGAAACACTCCGCCGTCTCCCACATTTCATAAATGCGGCTTTCGGTCTCCTGCGGATTGTAGGTCTTTGGCAGTTCTTTTCGTGACATCTTGCCCACTCCTTTTCTAAATTATGGTTTCCGCGCACTTTCTCACGGTTTCCGTAACGATTATTTCACATAGCGCACTGACAAGCCGGTTTTCGCGGCGATAAAGTCGCGGAACTGTTCCGGCGTCCCTGACGCAAGTCCGGCCTTGGGGAACTGTTGCGCGTGACGCTTGCCGATGATAAACACAAAGCTGTCTTTCGTCTCGCCGACAACGCCGATGTTTTCGTAATGCATATGCGTTTGCGTGGCCTGCGTCGTGACGATATACTCATCCTCACAGAAACGCGTGTCGGCCTCGCGGGTACCGGGCAAGAGGTTCTTGGACGCTACCCACGCGTTCAAATCGTCCTCGAACAACAGCGCCGACAGTACAAACAGGATACACAGCGCCGAGACTACGCCCATAAAATCAATGGAGTAATCGCCCAGCAACAGCAGTCCGACGCGGACGAGCGCGTAAAAGGCGATAACCAGCCAGCCGAATACGCGGGCCGCGATTGCGCGTTTGTGGCGCACGGTCTTGCGCAGTACGCGGCACATGGTTTTCAACGCCTTATGGTCATAAGCGGAGTGAATTTGAAATTCCGTCAGTTCCATATGATTTTTCCTCTCCTTGTGATTGGATTCTTTCAGCGGCGCGGACAAAAAAACGCCCCGGCCTTACGGTCAGGGCGAAAAACTCCGCGGTACCACCTGCATTCGCGTCACGCGACGCGCACTCTGATTCCCGGTAACGGGGGAACTCCGCCGGACTTACTTTCGGAACGCCGCGCTTGTACGGCAAACGCGTCTCCGCCTGTTCAGTTCCGGACGCTCCGGGACGACTTCTCCGCCGCGTCAGAGGCGCTTTCACCGTATGCGCCCTCTCTGCGCTGTCCGCTCAACGGATACTGCTTCCCTTCCTCGCGGTTCGTATGATGGAAAAAAGCAAGGCTTATTTTACACGCGTCCCGGGAATCTGTCAAGCAAAATTTGCGGAGACATCCGGCGCGCTCTCGCGCTGATAGGTAAAGGCGCAGTAGCCGGGGCCGATAATCGGGCTTGCCGTGACGCGGAGATGAAGGTCCATAAGGGTATAGTAGATATGTCCCTCGGCGTCCTCCCCCTCTACGGCGGCGCGGCGGGCCATGTCATACCACGTTTTTTCAATCATGGGGAACGCCTCCCCGACAGTTTTCCCCAGCAGATTGGCCCGGGAATGATGGGTCGTTTTCAAAAATTTCCGGTTGGCGTATAAAATCGTGGCGTCCTTATTTTTAGCGTTCTCTTTCGGGGAGATGTAATAGACCGCGAACGCAATCGGGAGATTGTCGTACATGCGGAACAGTTCCGCGAGATTGTCGATAAGCTGACCGGAATACTTGGAGCCGGTATTATCGACCGCCATACGCGCTTCGGCCTGTCCAGCCTGTTCGCTGACGTTCTCCGTATCCGAATACACGGCCACGCCGATGGACAGATACGGCGAAAAGGGAACGCCGTTTACAACGTGAATTTCCGTGGGGAGATTGCGAAGCGCGGAAATCAGATTGTCTAACTCCGTCTGCCGGTGGAACTGAGTCAGAATGACAAAATTGCTTCCGTTAAAGCGGGCGACGGAAGAAGTCGTTCCGCAACAGCGTATAATGGCATTGGCTACGGCGCGGATAACGCTGTCGCCGAAGTCATAGCCGAACTTCTGATTGATGATTTTGAAATCCTTAATGGAAAGATGAATCCGGGCGAAATCTATTTTGCGCAGTTCGTATTCGTCCTGATAGGAATACAGCTCTTCCGCGAGGCCCCGCGCATTGAGCAGACCCGTGAGCGTGTCCAGACGGGATTGGGAGAGTTTGCTTTCTTGCACACCGGGGAACTCGTCCGCCTGAAAGAAGTAGCCGAGCAGTCCTTGAATCTGTCCGTTACGGTTATAGAGCGGCATTTTGCTGGCGACAATCTTTTGATTTTCCCCCCGGATAATGCAGTTTCCCGGTACGTTATGCGTGGAAACGCCTTCACGAAGAACCGACCACTCGTCGTTCTGATAACTGTCGGCGTGGATATGCCAGCCCATGTCCTCATCCGTCTTGTCGAGAATGTCATTGAGGGACTGGAAGCCGTAGAAGTCCAGAAAACTGCGGCTCGCGCCCCGGAAACGCCGTTCCTTATCCTTCCAGAAGAATTTCAGGGCGCTGTTCAGCGTGAAATTCTGCCAGAGGGACGCGGGCGCGAACGTCGCTTCCATCGTGTCAGGCTGTCCGCCGTGAATGGCGGCGAACTCCGTCACGTCCGTCTGCGCGTCGCGTACCAGCATGAAATACACGTTCTCCCGGACGTGCAGGAAGGTATAGAGTTTCCAGATATAGTTTCCGTGAAACAGGCGCGTACGCAGATACGCGCTGACGCAGCCCCGGCCCGATTCCATCACGCGTCGGGCAAGCGTGACAGGGTCGGTCAGCATGAGGAACCTTTGCCTGTCTTCGGCGTAAATCCACTCCTCCGAATAATGGCTATAGACCTGATGAAGCTCCTCTTCTCTGGGTGTCTGCACTTCCTTGGCGTCGGCGTACAGGGACGTGAACGACATTTTCTCAAGGTCAATAATGGCGACTTGGTCGAAAAGCGCGTAAATGGCCCGTAAGCCCTCATCCAACTTTTCCTGACGGTCAATCTCCGCGCCCCGCGAGAGATTGTCCAGACGTAACAGCAGACTGCACAGTTTCCCGTGTCCGGCGATACGCTTGACCTGTAACTCGAAGTATTCCCCGCTGTCCACGAAGTACATTTTGCCGTTCCCCGACGAACGCGCCTCTTCCAGCAGTCGTTCCATATGCGCGGACATCTCCCGCAGACGGATAGCGTCGCGCATTTCCGGGTCGGTTTCGATGTTGCCGAAGACGGTCAAGAAGTCAATCGCGCCGGAGGCCTCGTCGAAGGCGTCGTTTGTAAGCAGTAACCGGACGGTATCGTCACGGAGTTCGAGCACGGCGAGCGGGATACTGTTCAATTCGCGCCCGGAAATCAGGCTCTTGCGGTCCTCCGGCGACAGAAACGGCGTCGCGCTGAGGACATCCAGCCGCCCCAAGGTATCATAATATCCCCGGTGCATGGGCGCCTCCACGGAAAGCCCCTGTTCCAGTACGTGCCGGATACACTCCAGATACGGCATAGGCTTGCCGAACAGAAAGCCCTGCACTTTCTCGAACCCGATATTCCGCAGAAAACGGAACTGCTCTTCCGTCTCCACGCCCTCCACGAGCGTCTGAATCTCGATTTCTTTCGCCCTGTGCACAATAGACGAGAGAATCTTCCGCGAACGCTGATGAAAGTCGCTCAAAAACCACATATCGACTTTCAGCTCATCGAAAATGAAATCTTTCAGGACGTTCAGGGACGAGTAGCCGCTTCCGAAGTCGTCCATCCAGACCTGATAGCCCGCGTTGCGGAAACGGTCAATGTACTGGTGCATGAGGGCGCCGTTTTCGTTGAGGGCGCTTTCGGTTATCTCAATGCAAAGGAAACTGCGGGGCATCATGTTTTCCTGTACGGCCTCCTCCACGACGGCGAAAATGTCGCAAAGCTCATAATCCAGCCGCGAAAGGTTGATGGAAATCGGAATCAGGACGCCGCGCCCCAGTACGGCTTCCCGGTAGAGGGTACATACCTGCCGGATGATACAGGAATCCAACTCGTGAATCCGGCGGTGACGTTCGAGCACGTCGATGAAACTGCCCGGAGGCAACAGGCCCCAAATCGGGTCATCCCAGCGGGCCAACGCCTCCATGCCGCATAGCTGTCGGGAGACGGTACGAATCACCGGCTGGAAGTAAGGCTTGATATAGCCCTTTTCGATAGCCTCATCCAAATGCCCTACAATGTACTGTTCCAAGTCCAGATTTTTGGTTGTCTCGGGCATAACATCCTCCTCTTTCCTGTGAAGGGTTTGCGAGGCGGATTCCCTTCCGCCCCCGTCCCGGCCTGTTGCTGACGAATATCCGACGCCGTCATGCTGACGGATGTCCGACGCCGTTACGCTGTCGAATGTTCGGCGCCGTTACGCTGTCGGACAGATTATTTCCTATTTTATCACATTTTTTGCAATATGCAACAAAAATTTCTCCGCGGGAAACGGAGAAATCGTCAAACTGAACGGTATGTTCTAAGGACTTGCGCAAAAATAAAACAATCACGTAGGAATTATCGCACAGGAAAGAATCAGCGATTGAGAGTGGAAATCACATAATTCCAGTCTCCGAGATGAATGTCATGAATGACCGGGAGAGCGGCAAAGCGTTTGTCG